>JBOFRT010000449.1:0-32672 GCA_051651165.1 Cetobacterium sp. | reverse complement strand
CAATACCCGAAGGTAAATCGAATCGACTTGCATGTGTTAAGCATTCTGTCAGCGTTCATCCTGAGCCAGGATCAAACTCTTCATTCAATATATTTTAAGTCCTAAGACTTTCTTACACCTTTTAACCATCTAAATGGTCTTGCCATTACTGGCATTTTGTTATTTTCATAACTTCTGACTATTTTCTCTATTCGGTTGTTAATGTCCTTATTCTTTTCTTTCGTCTGCGGTGTTTCCCGCTGACAAATATAATAGTACCACAAAATTTAAAGTTCGTCAACAACTTTTTTTATTTTTTTTAAAGTTTTTTTATTTTTTATTTTTAAAACAAAAAATTATGCAGCATAATCCATTGATTCTGCTGCATTAAGTCTATATCTATCTATTTTCTAAGATCATCAACAAGTTTAGTCTTTTCACTTGTTTTTTCATCTTTTAATTTTACAACTTTAGCTGGATTTCCTGCTACTACTGCACCAGCAGGAACATCTTCTAAAACTATAGCACCAGCTGCCACCACTGAACCTTTTCCAATTCTAACTCCTTCTATTACAACAGCATTAGCTCCTATCATAACATCATCTTCAACTATTACAGGCTGGGCTGATGGAGGTTCTATTACTCCTGCTAAAACCGTTCCTGCACCTACATGACATCTTTTTCCTACAATAGCTCTTCCACCTAAAACAGCGTTCATATCTATCATAGTACCTTCACCAATTTCAGCACCAATATTTATAACAGCTCCCATCATTATAACAGCGTTATCTCCTATCTTAACTTTATCTCTTATTATTGCTCCTGGCTCAATTCTTGCATTTATAGCTTTTGTATCTAATAAAGGAACACCTGAATTTCTTGCTACATTCTCAACAAAATAATTTTTTATAGTTTCTTTATTTGCTTCTAATATAATTGAAATTTCTTGCCAATCCCCTATTAAAATAACTCCCTCTTCACCCTTAAAAGTAAATATTCCATCATTTTCAAAATTAATACTTCCATTTATATAAACTTTACTTAATGTTTTCTTTTTAGAATTTTTTATAAAACTTATCAATTCCTCAGCTGTTTCTAATCTCATCTTTGTAATACCTCCTAATTTTTATTGAAAAATATCTTCCATTGTATATAGTCTTGCTTCTTTATCTTTTATAAATTCAGCACATTTCAAAGCTCCTACAGCAAATATTTTTTTCGAGAGAGCTTTATGAGTAATTTCAATAATCTCATCCTCTCCTGCAAAAATAACTGTATGTTCTCCTACTATAGTTCCACCTCTAATAGCATGAACTCCAATCTCTTTAATCTCTCTTTTAGCTACTCCTTCTCTACCGTAGACTACATTATATTTTTCTGTTAGAGCTTTTTGTATAGTATCTAAAAGAGTTATTGCTGTTCCACTTGGTGAATCTATCTTTTTATTATGATGTTTCTCTATTATCTCTATATCGAAGTTGCCTTCTAACTTTGGTGTTAAAGTTTTTAAAACTCCATTCATTGCATTCACTCCCAAAGATGTATTTGAAGATAATAAAATTGGAATATGCTTTGAGGCTTCTAAAAGCTTTTCTAAAGTCTCGCCTGTATATCCTGTTGTAGCTATTACTAAAGGATATTTTCTCTCAACACAAGAATCTATTAAGCTATTTAATTTACTAAAATGTGAAAAATCGATTACAACATCAATTTCTTCATCTTTTTTTATCTCTTCTATATTATCAACAAAAGCTACTATTTTTTCTCCGCCTAACTCTTTTATAGTTCTTCCCATAGCTCCTGTTCCATGCATAGCTATTTTCAAATCTCTTCACCAACTTCTGCTAACTCTTTTTTCAGTATCTCTATACTCTTTTGTTCTAACTCTCCTAATGGTAAACGACATCCACCAACATTCATACCTAAAATATTCATAGCTTTTTTCACTGGAATTGGATTAACTTCTACAAATAGTGATTTTACTAATCCATTGTATTTCAGTTGAAGCCTTCTAGCTTCATTTACATCCCCATTTAAAAAACTATAAACCATATTATGAACTACTTTAGGTTCTATATTTGCTAGAACAGAAACTGTTCCTACTGCACCTATTGACATTAAAGGAACCGTCATATCGTCATTTCCTGAATATATCTCTAATTCGGGAACTAATCTTGCAATTTCACATGCATATGATATGTCTCCACTAGCTTCTTTTATTGCAACTATATTTTTTTGTTTTGCCAATTTTTTTAATAATCCTAAAGATAGATTAACTCCTGTTCTTCCAGGCACGTTATAAAGCATAATTGGTAATTTCACAAATTCAGCTATTGATATAAAATGCTTATAAATTCCATCTTCATTTCCTTTATTATAATAAGGAGTTACCAATAATAAACCATCAACTCCCATGCTTTCATACTTTTTAGACATTTCAATCGCTTGCTTTGTATTATTACTACCAGCACCAACAATTATAGGTAGCCTTTTTTTATTTACATCTAAAACAGTTTCAACAATTTTTATTTTTTCATCATCTGTAAGTGTGCTCGCTTCTCCTGTTGTTCCTAATATTATTAGAGCATCTGTGCTATTTGCACAATGATATTCTACTAATTTTGATATCTCTAAATAGTTTACACTCATATCTTCATTAAATGGTGTAATAAGTGCTACTCCTGATCCTTTAAACATATGCTACCCTCCACTACTAAATTTATAATTTGAAAATGTTCCTTCTATATTATAGGTTAGTTTCAAAAAATTCAATTCATTTTTTAAGATTTTTTATATTCTACTTATTTTTAATAACTTTAGCTTACAAAGACTATTTTTTCTAGTCCATTATATAAGTTCCATTATCACTTCCTAAGCTTTCTCCAACAAAAATAGAAACACCATATTTTTTTCCTATCATTACAGCTCTTGTCTCCATAACTTTAGCACCGTTTCTTGACATCTTTTCCATATCATCATAAGAGATTTTAGAAATCTTCTTAGCTGTATTACTTTTTCTAGGATCCTCTGTATAAACCCCATCTACATCTGTATATATTTTACATTCACACTTTAAAAAACCTGCAAGAGCTACTGCCGTCGTATCAGAACCTCCTCTTCCTAATGTTGTTATATCTCCAATTTCATTAACCCCCTGAAATCCTGCAACTATAACTACTTTATTACTTTTTAAGTTTTTTTCTAAAAGCTCTGTATCTAAACTTATTATTTCACTATCGCCATGTTCTCCATTTGTTTTTAATCTTATTTGATACCCCGTATAAGAGACTGCTTCACATCCAATTGAATTCAAAGCTAAAGATAATAGTGCAATGCTTTGTTGCTCTCCTGTACTTATAAGCATATCAAGCTCTCTTTTGTTTGGTGTTGATGAAAAATATTGAGCTTTTTTCAATAACTCATCCGTTGTTTTTCCCATTGCTGAAACAACTATAACAATTTCTTCAACTTTTTCTTTTAAACTCTTTATATAATTTGCTATTTTTTCTATCTTTTCCAAAGTAGCAACCGAACTTCCTCCATACTTTAAAACAACTCTCATCACTATGCACCTCTCAAAGTTTTTATATATATTTTACTTCTTTTAATCATGATTTTAAATTTATCAATTTCTTATTTTTTTTGTTCATATAAACTTTAAATAAGTAAATATTTTAATATAATTTTATACTTATAAAGTTCTTAAAATATGAATTATTATTTTAAAAATTTGTTTTTATAAAAAAAAAAGAATATTATTAATTAATTATTCTTTAGGAGGTTACCATGAATTTTCTATTAAATAGCATTACTAAATACAGAAGAGATTTACATCAAATTCCAGAAATTGGTTTTAAAGAGTTCAAAACTCAAAAATATATAATTGAAACTCTTACAGCTATGGGTTACAGTCCCAACATAATCTGTGAAACAGGAGTTTATATTTTCATTCCTGGAAATTCAGAGTATTGTAAAGCTTTTAGAGCTGACATAGATGCTCTTTCTATTCAAGAGGAAAATACCTGTGAATTTTCATCAAAGCACTCTGGCTTTATGCACGCATGCGGACATGATGGGCATACTGCTGCTCTCTTAGGTTTTGCTGAGTATCTAACTACTATTAAAAATAAAAGTATCAGTACTCTTTTAATATTCCAACCCGCTGAGGAGGGACCTGGTGGAGCAAAATTTATTTGTGAAGCTGGTTTATTAGAAAAATATAGAGTAAAAGAGATCTACTCATTCCATCTTTTCCCAGACTTAGAAGAAGGAACTGTTTCAACTAAAGCTGGTCCTTTTTTTGCTCAAGCAACAGAGTTTGATTGTAAAATTATAGCCAAAGGTGGACACGGTGGAATGCCACACAAAACAAATGATCCCCTAATACCTTTTACGAAAATAATAGATTCTTACCAAACTATAATCTCTAGAAATCTTTCTCCATTCAGTGCAGGTGTTATAACTGTTGGAAAATTTAATGGTGGAACTGTTAGAAATATTATTCCTAACTCTGTAGATTTCCATGGTACAATTAGAGCGTATTCACAAGAGGATACTGAAAACATCATAAATAGAATGAAAGATATTCATAGAGGAACTGAATTAGCATTTAATATCAAAGTCGAAGATGAATTTAGAATTCTTTATCCAGCAGTTATAAACGATGCTAAACTTTATAAAAAGTTTTTAAATATTTCAAATAATTTTAACTTTATAGAAGGTGAAACTTTAGCATTAGCAGAAGATTTTGCTTTCTACGGTGAAAAAGTTCCTGCTGTATTTTTCCTACTAGGAACTAAAAATAAGGAAAAAAACTTTGTTTCTCCTCTTCACTCTTCAACATTCAATTTTGATGAAAAAGTTCTTCTTGAAGGAGTTAAACTATTCACTAAAATTTGGGAGGACAACAATGAAATATAAAATGATTGTTACTGACCTTGACGATACTCTTTTAAACTCTCAAGGTAAAATTTCATCTGAGGATAAAAAGGCCATCATGGAAGCTCAAAAAGCTGGAGTTAAATTTGTTTTAGCATCAGGAAGGCCTACATATGCAATGAGAGATCTTGCCAAGGAACTTCACCTTGAAAAATATGGAAGTTTTATTTTATCGTACAACGGTTCTATTATAACGGATTGCAAAACAAATAAAAATATTCTAGAAGAAACTTTAACAGTTGATGAAATCCACAAGCTCTATGATTTTAGTAAAAGAAAAAATGTTGAAATTATAACTTACCTAGAAGATACAATTATCTCTGAAGACTATAGTTCATACATCGAAGTTGAAGTTGATTTAACTAAGATGCCATTTGAAAAAGTAAAAAATTTCAAAGCCACTATCGATAAAGACTGTGTAAAATGTATCATGCTAGAAGACCCTAGTTATCTATCAAAAGTTGAAAAAGAATTAAAAAATGAGTTAGAAAAAGAGTTTTCTATTGCTATTTCAAAACCATTTTTCCTTGAGATTACAAAACTTGGAGTTGATAAGGGAAGTTCTCTTTTGAGATTGGTTGATTTAATTGGAATTAAAATAGAGGAAGTTATTGTTGTTGGAGACTCTTATAATGACTTACCTATGCTTAAGGTTGCTGGCCTTCCAGCTTGTGTTGAAAATGCAAAACCAGAAATTAAAGAGATTTGTCAATTTATTTCGACTTCAAATAACAACAATGGTATGTCAAATCTAATAAAAAAATTAATATTCGAAAAGTAAAGTGGTTAGCCACTTTTCTTTTTAAATAAAATACTTTGATAATAAAAATAATTGACATTTAAAACATCTTATGATAATATCATAGTAATCAAATTTTTGGAGGAGTTTATGCAAGTTTTTATTCATCATATATACGAGTTTGAAAAAGGAATTAGAAACCTAATTTTACATACTATTTCTGAAGATCTATTGACATTTGTTGAAGATAGACTTAACACTAAAAATATAGCTTATAAAATATATAAAATAAAAAATGGTAGATACAATATCTTCTTTGGAGATGAATCTTGTATCAACGTTATAAAAAAAATTAATAAACCTAATCTATCTGAATATACTGCTGAAGAGGATTTTATTTTAGGAATCATGTTAGGATACGACAGAAAAAAACAGTGTGACAGATATATACAGTTTAAGAATAGAGAACATATCAAAGTTTCATAAGGGAGGAGAGAAACATGGTTGCTATTGTGGGTGGTTTAAAAAGAGGAGAAAGAGAGTATTTAGAGTTACTAAAATCTTATAACTTAAAAGGAAAAGTTTATAATACTCAATGTCCTAATTTTTGTAAAAAAATTAAAAACTGTGAAATGTGCATAATTTTTACTAACTTAGTTAGTCACAACCTTTTGAATAATTGTACTAAAGTTTGTAAAACTCAAAATATTCCAATTGTTCATTTAAACAATAACAGCATCTCAACACTTAAAGAAAATTTAGAAAAAACTTATAAATAGAAAAAAAGATTGCATTATCGCAATCTTTTTTTTATATAATTTATCCACATTAAAACTCTTGTATTCTTCAATAAAATTAAAGATATAAAGTATATTATTCCATAAACTATAGGAGTAATTACTAAAGTAAATAGATTTCCATAAACTCTTATTAAATCTATTTTTAAATAAAGAGCTATTGAAATTAAAACTCCAATAACCATAGTTATAATCCTATCTTTAGTCAGAATTTTATAGTCAGAATAAATTCTTTTCATTTGATATATTTTAACTAATGCTATTATAATCTCTGTAACTAATGTAGCTATTGCTGCTCCATTTCTTAGATAAACTGGTATTAGAAAATAGTTCAATCCAATATTTAAAAATACTCCAACTATAGAGATTATCAATATATCTCTTTCTAAATCATTTGGTAACATCACTTGTCCACCTATAAATGTTCCTATAGCTAGAAATACTAAACATGGCGACATTATAATCATCGTTTCAATCGAACCAATAAATCCTTCTCCTGAAAATAGCAAAGTAAACTCCCTTGCCAATATCATCATCAAGACTGTTGCTGGAATTCCAACTATAAAAGCATAGTCCATAAATACATCTATATTTTTATAAATATTTTCCTTCTCTTTTCTTTTTATAGCTCCTATTATCCTTGGTGATAAAACTGTTCCCAAAGTCAATATAACAGGTAAAACCATTTTATACATTTTAACTGCTGCTGTGTATAGTCCAACCTCTGTATCATTTATCATTATTCCAAGCATGGTAGTATCAATACTACCATATATTCCTATTGTAAATATATACAGAAATATTATCAACATGCTTTTTGTATGTCTTTTAAAATTCAACTCTTTAAAATTAAAGTTAAAATATTTTCTGACACTAAAGACATCTACTATTCTTGCTAATATCTCTGGAACAACAAGTAACAGAGCATATAAATAGTAATCATCTGGTGTTTTTATAAAATAGAATAAAAATCCTAAAGATAAAATTCTAATTGTAAATGAACGTATCAATCTTCTTTTATGATTTTCCATTACAATGAAAAAGTGATTTATATGAAAACATTCAAATAAAACCTGAGCTGAAAAAATATAAAAAATTAAACTTTCTTTTGTAAACTTATCATAAGATTTTACTGCTATTAAAAGAACTATCAAAGAACCAATGCTACTTAAGATTGTCATTAAAAAAAGTTCTGTAAAGATTTTTTTAAACTCAACCCAATCTCCAACTCCTTTAGCTTTAGATAACTCTTTTATTCCATAATTAGGTGCACCTAATACTGACACTATTACAAAATAAGCTACAACTCCCTGAACAAAATAAACTTTCCCTAGATATTCTGGCATCAAAACTCTAGACACATAGGGAAAAGTTATTATTGGAAAAATTGTATTACTTATAATAAGTAGTACGTTGTATAAATAATTTTTTGAAACTGACATTTTTCTACTTCCCCATTAAGATTCTTTTGGATTATATAAAATATATCCAATTGTTATCGCTGCTAAAATCATTTGATACCATAATAAAGGAATTATATCAAATGGTGAAACTTTCCCACCTGCAAAACTAAGCATTATCAACATTTGAGCTCCATAAGGAATTGCTCCTTGAGCTATACAAGAGAAAATATCTAAAACAGAAGCACTTTTTTTAGGATCTACTCCATATTTATCTGATATTTTTTTTGCTATTGGACCATTTATTATTATCGCTACAGTGTTATTTGCTACAGCCATATCTGTTAATGTTACCAACAATCCCATACCTATCTGAGCACTCTTCACACCCTTTATTCTCTTCTCTATTGTATTCATAATCCACTCTACTCCACCAGCTTTTGTAACAAGTGATGCCAATCCACCAGTTAAAAGAGAAAGTAAGAATATCTCTGTCATTCCTGTAAATCCGTTATAGATCTCTTTTGCATAAGTTAACCATGTAAAATCACCGTAGAATAACCCAATTGCTCCTGAAAGACCTATTCCCGCTGTTAAAACAACAAAAACATTTATTCCGATTAAAGAAAGTACTAAAACAAATATGTATGGTAAAACTTTTATTACATTAAAAGTATAGATTGCTGTTTCAGGTGTTGCATCTGGTTTTCCAAATATAATTAATAATATCAATGTTAAAATTGCTGCTGGTGCTGCTATTTTAATATTTACCTTAAACTTATCTCTCATCTCAACACCTTGAGTTCTAGTTGCAGCTATCGTTGTATCAGAAATTATTGAAAGGTTATCTCCAAACATAGCTCCACCCATCAAAGCTGCTAATACCAACGGCATTGATACTCCACTTTTATCCGCCAATCCAACTGCTATAGGTGCTAAAGATACTATCGATCCTACAGAAGTTCCTGTAGCCGTAGCTATAAATCCTGCTATAAGGAATAATCCTGGTGCTATATAATGTGAAGGAACATACGTTAATCCTAAATTAACTGTTGAATCCACTCCTCCCATTCCTTTTGAAACAACTGCAAATGCTCCAGCTAAAAGATATATTACACACATCGTTATAATATCTTGGTGCCCACATCCCTCTAAAAAAGTTTCAAACTTCTCTTTTATTGTTCCTTTAAAAAGTAAAAATGCAACAATTATCGCTGGAAAAATTGCTACTGGTGCAGGAAGTTGATAAAATGCTAACTCTACTCCTTTTGAGTCTAATATGATTCCACTTCCTAAATAAAACCCTATGAAAACTAAGAAAGGAACTAAGCCTTTAAAACTTCCTTTTATTTTTGTATTCATTTTTTACCCCCTTTTTATTTTCTTATACATTTTTATGAGTATACATTATTTTTCAATATTTATCAAATTTTTCATAAAAAAAAGCTCCGGTTAGACCGAAGCTTTTACATTAACTATTATCCTCTTATTTCAGATACAGTTTTGATTTTATAGTTCTTAAATACGATTGATCCTACATATCCTGTTAAGATACCAGCAGCAGCACATAGTCCAGCTGTTATTAATACCTCTTTAGCAGGGTTGAATCCAAACATTACTGCGAAACCAGCGATTGGTGTTGCTGTTCCTGTAGCATTGTTTATTAATCCAAAGTAGTTAACGATCATTCCAGCGATTCCTCCACCTATGAAGTTAGTTGTAAATACTGGAATTGGGTTTGCAGATATGATATCTGCTTGAGTTAATGGCTCGATTGCTACAGCTATCGTTGTTGATCTATCTCCAAACTTCATTCTATCGAAGAACACGAAGTTCATGAATGATGAAGCCATTACAGATAAAGCTCCTATAGCCATTGGTAAACCAGTTAATCCTAACATTGCTGTTAACGCCATTGAACTTATTGGAGCTGTTGCAACTACTGTTATAACTCCTCCTAAGATAAATGACATTACATATGGACTAGCTGATTGAGCCGCTATAATTATATCTCCAATTGTTTTTAAAGCAAATGTAACTCCAGGTGAAGTGAATTGTGCAATTCCTCTTCCTAAAGGTGCCGCTAAACAAATAATAACAATTAAATCTAATCCATCAGGGATTTTCTCCTCTAATTTAGGTATGATGAATGACATTACGTATCCAGTGATAAATCCAGGGATGATTCCCATTCCTCCACAAACTACACCTAACATAACTGCATAAACAGGACTTACTCCTAAAGCTAATGGTACTAATATTGCTGCTGCAACTCCTCCCATTGATCCTGCAGATGATCCAACTTCTCCTAAAAACTTAATTCCTAAAAGATCTCCACCAACATATAATTGGAAAGCTTCTACTAGAAAACTCGCCGTTGCTGCTCCTGCTAGAGCACCCATAGCCTTCATTCCTTTTGGTGCTTTTAAACTAAAACCACTAAAGAATGCTAAAACCAATAATAATAATACTGAACCTTTTAATAATTCCATTTTCCCTCTTTCCTTGTAACTTTGTTAAAAAAATAACAAGTAGTTACTCTAAACTTTTTTTCTCACAAAAGTGATTATACTCTACTTTTCACAAAAAGTAAAGTACTTTTTTTAATTTTATGTTTATTTTTAAAACAATTCAATATACGTTTAACACATTTAATTTATACTTTACATAAGTTTAGTTTTTGTTAAGTCCTACAAACCATTTTTTTATGTAATAAAGTTATTTTTTTCACAAATGATTTTTTTAAATATCCCTTAAATTAGTATTTTATAGGTTGTTTATGTCATAAATTTATGTTAGAATTGACGTATCTAAATTTAATTGGGAGGTATTTATAATGAAAAGAGTTATTAACACAGCCAAAGCTCCTGCAGCTATTGGACCTTATTCTCAAGCTATCGAAGTAAACGGAACACTTTATGTTTCTGGACAAATTCCATTTGTTCCTGAAACTATGACAGTTATCTCTGATGATGTTAAAGAGCAAACTAAACAATCTTTAGAAAATGTAAAAGCGATTTTAGAAGAAGCTGGATACTCATTAACTGATGTTGTGAAAGCTGGGGTTTTCATTAAAGATATGAACGATTTTGCTGCTATAAATGAAGTATACTCTGAGTACTTAGGAGACGTTAAACCTGCTAGAGCATGTGTTGAGGTTGCTAGATTACCTAGAGATGTTAAAGTTGAAATAGAAGTTATCGCAGTTAAATAATAAAAAAGATGAGGGAACCCTCATCTTTTTTATTTGTTTTGAATATTTATTTTTATCGCCGAGAATTTACATTTATCATAACAAAGTTGACAACCTATACACTTCGATTGATCAATTTTATGCTTTTGCTTTACTTCTCCTTCGATACACTTCATCGGACAAACTCTAGAACATGCTGTACAACCTATACATTTCTCCTCTATTATTTCAGCCTTTTTTATCTCCTTCACTTCACTGTTGATTGCTTTCGTTGGACACTTCACAGCACATAATCCACACTCAACACACTTTTCAGGATTAATTCTTGCTACATTATTTTTAATTTCAATTGCATCTACTGGGCAAGCCTTTTGACATAATCCACATGCGATACAAGCAGCTGTACAAGCTTTTCTTGCTACAACACCTTTATCTCTTGATAAACAATTTACAGTAACTCTTTTATTCATAGGAAGCATCTCTATCAATCTTTTCGGACAAGTACTTACACATTTTTTACAAGATACACACTTCTCTTCATCGATATTAACTATTCCTTTTTCAGTAACTGTTATTGCATTAACTGGACAAACTTTAGAACAATCTCCATATCCTAAACATCCAAACTTACATGATTTATCTCCACCTGCATATAGGTTTATAGCTTCACAAGTTGTTAACTTACCTTGAAACTCATATGTTTTTGTTGTTTTTGTGCAATCACCTTGACATAGTAATTTAGCTACCATTTTAGGTCCTGATAAATCTACAGTTGCTCCCATAACTTTTGCAATCTCTGATGCAACTGCTGGTCCTCCTGGTGAACAAGCTGTCATCTCTGCTCCATTTAATGCTATTGCCTCTGCATATCCAGCACACCCTGGGTAACCACAAGCTCCGCAATTTATTCCTGGAAGTATTCCTTGAATCGCCTCTACCTTCTCATCAACCTTTACTTCAAATTTTTTAGAAGCATAAGCTAAAAATAGTCCCATTGCTAACCCTGTTCCTCCTAAAGATAAAACAGGAAATAATATTGATTCCATTAACCTACCTCCAAACTATATTTGCATTCCGCTGAATCCCATAAAAGCCATTGCTAAAAGTCCTGCTGATATAAACGCAATCGGAACTCCTTTAAATGGACCTGGAATAGCTGCATACTCTATTCTTTCTCTTATTCCCGCTAATAAAACTAGAGCTAATGTAAATCCAATCGCTACCGCTGCTCCATTTATAACTGATTCAATAAAATTATATTCTTGTTGAATATTTAAGATAGCTATACCTAGCACAGCACAGTTTGTTGTTATTAAAGGAAGAAATACTCCTAACGCTTTATAAAGATTTGGTGATGTCTTTTGAATTGCCATCTCAACAAATTGTACTAAAGATGCTATTATTAAAATAAAAGCTATTGTTTGTAAATACTCTAAATTTAAAGGAACTAATAGATAGTTATAAATTGTCCAAGTTACACCCGAAGCTAGTGACATAACGAATGTTACTGCCATTCCCATTCCAATAGATGCCTCAACTTTCTTAGAAACACCCATAAATGGACATATCCCTAAAAACTTAGCAAATATTATATTTTGAATAAAAATTGCTGTTATGATTAAACTAAATATTTTTGCAAAATCCATTCTTTATTTCACCTCACTTTTTCTAGCTTTAAAATAATTTTGAGTAGCAATTATAAATCCTATTGTTATAAATGCTCCTGGTGCTAGTATAAAGATTAAAGCCGGAGTAAATCCTGCTGGTGTCACTGGAATTCCAAATGCAGTTCCATTTCCTAAAATCTCTCTTATAGTACCTAATATAGTTAATGCTAATGTAAATCCTAATCCAGCTCCAATTCCATCCAATAATGATTTGAAAACACTATTTTTTGATGCGAAACTTTCCGCTCTTCCAAGCACAATACAGTTTACAACAATAAGTGGTATAAATAGACCTAAAACCTTATATAAATCTGGAAGGTATGCTTTCATAACCATCTCAACTATTGTAACCAATGAAGCTATAACCATTATAAACGCTGGTATTCTAACTTTATCTGGAATAAAACTTTTCATCATCGATATCAACATATTTGAAAACACAATAACTGCCATAGTTGCTAATCCCATCGCCATTCCATTTATTGAAGATGATGTTACTCCTAATGTTGGACACAGCCCTAATAATAAAACAAAAACTGGATTTTCTTTAATTATTCCATTTAATAATATCTCTTTATTTGATTTTGCCATTATCTTTTGTTCACCCCACTATTAAAGCTATTTAAAGCTCTTTTAATTCCTGTGTAAACAGCATTTGGTGATATTGTTGCTCCTGCAAATCCATCTGCTGATTTATTGAATTCATAAGATGCATCTTTTCCAATAGCCTTCTTTTGCCATTCTAAATCAAGAATTTTTGAACCTAATCCTGGTGTCTCTTGACTACCTATTATGTTTAATCCAGTTACTCTTCCTCTTCTATCAATACCTAATACAAAATCTATATTAGCTGCATATCCAGGTTCTGAAACAGTTACAACATAACCTACAGGTCTACCATTATCTCCATTTCCTGGAATAAAATCTAAACCATCAACTTTTACAGTTGCTTCTTCATCAAAAGATACAGCTTTAGGAAGAACAAGTGTTCTTGCTGCATTTACTGCTATTCTTTCATTTTCTTTTATAACTTTTTGTGTCGCTCCATTTACAACCGATAAAATTCCTGCTGATATAGAAGCTATCAACGTTAAAACTAATCCGTAATGAACAAATCTATTTTTTTCCATTATTTTACCTCCCCAAACTTTTTAGGGCTTATGTATCTATTAATTAATGGCACAAATCCATTCATTATTAATATTGAATATGCAACTCCTTCTGGATATCCACCTTTAAATCTAATTAAAGATACTAAAATTCCAACTCCTAAAGCAAATATAGCTTTTCCTTTTGGTGTATGAGGAGAAGTTACCATATCTGTTGCCATAAAGAATGCTCCTAAAAACAATCCACCTGAGAATATATGTAAAAATGGATCTACTCCAGCTATTAAAGATGAAGCGAAAACTGTTCCAATAATAATTGCAGGAACTTTCCAATCAACTTGCTTTTTATAGATTAAGTACAATCCACCTAAAAGTAAAGCTAAGGCTGACGTTTCTCCTAAACAACCACCCATTTTTCCTATAAAAGTATTTAAGTATAAATTACCTTTATCAACCAAAGCTAAATCTGTTGATAAACCTCTTTTCATAGCATCTAATAGTGTTGCTCCACCGATATCATCATACATAAATGTCGTTATTGCAACTGGCCAAGACGCTTGCACAAAAGCTCTTCCTACTAAAGCAGGATTAAATATATTATGACCTAATCCACCAAATACCATCTTTCCTAACACTATAGAAACTACCGCTCCTACTATTATATATGCTAATGACATATATGGCGGTATTACAAAAGCATATAAAATTCCTGTGATAATAGCACTTCCATCAAAAATTTGAACATCTTGCTTCATTAATTTTTGACAGATAAACTCTGTTGCCATACATGATAAAATAGATACTGCTGTTACTACTATTGCTCTAATTCCAAAAAAATAGCTCGCTGCTAAAAGTGCTGGTAGTAATGCTATTATTACATCATACATTACATCATCAACAGTTTCTTTAGTTCTGATATGAGGCGATGGCCCCATTTTTAAAATTTTTGCCACTTTTTTCCTCCTACTTTTTCATCGATCTAAGTTTAGCTTTTCCAATTTTTATTGCTTCTGTTAATGGTCTATTAGCTGGACATATATATGCACATGAACCACACTCTATACAGTCCATCAAATGATACTTAGCTAACTCTTCCCATTGTGAAAACTCAGCTAATCTAGCATACATTATTGGTTCTAAAGACATCGGGCAAGCATCTACACACTTTCCACATCCTATACATGCTTTTGGCTTACAATAATTTGTTTCTTTTTTTGTTAAAGCCAGTAAACCAGATGTTCCTTTTATAACTGGAACTTCAAGTGTCAATTGAGCCATTCCCATCATAGGACCACCCATAACTATCTTTTCTACTTCACTTTCATCATAACCACAGTTTTCTAAAATAAGAGAGATTGGAGTTCCAATAACTGCTCTTACGTTTTTAGGATGTTTTATCGCTTTTCCTGTTACAGTTACTACCTTATCTATTAAAGGTAATCCATTTACTATAGCATCATAAATAGCTGCTGCTGTTGTTGTATTATTAACCACAACACCAACCGCTGATGGTAATTTTCCTGATGGAACCTCTATATTTAACGTTGCTTTAATTAAAGATTTTTCTCCACCTTGTGGATACATAGTTTTTAAAGGCATAACCTCTATTCCTGTTCCCGAAGCTGCTTTTTTCATAGCTTCTATAGCTTCAGGTTTATTATCTTCAATTCCAATAATAGCACTATCTACATTTAAAATATGCTTCATTATTTTTATACCTTCTATTACCTTTAAAGGCTCTTCAATCATAACTCTATTGTCTGAATTTAAGTATGGCTCACATTCAGCACCATTTAATAGTAAATGATTTATTTTAACATCTGCTGGTGGATTTAACTTTATATGAGTTGGAAAGGCTGCTCCTCCAAGACCAACAATTCCTTTTGTTCTTATTATTTTTAAAAGTTCATCTTTACCCATATTTTTCCACTCAGGATTTTTCTCTAAGTGAGTCCATTCATCTTGTTCATCATTTTCAATTACAATTGTTTGTACATTTCCCATCAATGGAAACGGTAAATTTTCAATTTTTTTAACTGTTCCACTTACACTTGCATGAACTGGTACAGATAAAAAAGCTTCTGAATCTGCAATTATTTGTCCTTTTAAAACTTTCTCCCCTATTTCCACTGAAGGAACTAAAGGAACCCCTATATGTTGAAGAAGTGGGATGAAAACCATTTTAGGTGCTGCCAGTACTTCAATGGCTGCATTTTCAGTTTGGATCTTATTTTCAGGTGGATGTACTCCGCCTTTGAATCCGAAGAATTTCATAAAAATATTCCCTCCTTTGTAGTAAAAACTATATTCCATTGTTAGAATAACATATTTATTTATATTTAACAACTTTTTTGCTCTATTTTTTTGCTTTTTTGTGTTACTTTTTGTTATATTTCTGCATAATTTTATCTATTTGAGTGTCATTTACAACATCATCTAATAAACTTTTTACTGAATCAAACATCGGGTTTACAAGTTCTGATTCCTCTTTTGTGAATCTACCCAATACAAAATTTATATTTTCATCTTTATTTTTTGCTTTTCCAATACCACATTTAACTCTAATAAAATCTTGCCCTAAATGAGATATAATAGATTTTATACCATTATGTCCTCCAGCACTACCATTTACCTTAACTCTTGTTTTACCTAATGGTAAATCCATATCATCATATACTACCACTAACTCTGTAGCTGGATCTATTTTATAAAATTTTGCAACCTGAACTACTGAATTTCCACTTAAATTCATATACGTTTGAGGTTTTAAAAGAATGACTTTTTCTCCATCTATTGTTTTTTCTGTTATTAATCCTTGAAATTTTTCTTTAAATTGATTAAATCCCTTTTTATCTGCAAACTCGTCAAGTATATCAAATCCAACGTTGTGTCTTGTTCTTTCATACTCTCTTCCTGGATTTCCAAGTCCTACTATTAACTTCATTTTTCCTCCTAATATTTTTATAACTATAAAGAAAGAGAGAATCTTAGATTCTCTCTTTCAAAGGTTTTATTAGCAATTCCCATCAAATTGGTACTTTGCAAGTCCTCCTAATGAAGTCTCCTTGTACTCATCTTTCAAGTCTTTTCCTGTTTCTCCCATTGTTTTTACAACTTGGTCAAATGTAATGCTGTGCTTTCCATCAGTATACATAGCATATTGAGCTGAATCTAAAGCTCTAACTGCTGCTGCTGCGTTTCTCTCAATACAAGGTATTTGAACATATCCTCCAACTGGATCGCATGTTAATCCTAAGTGGTGCTCTAATGCCATCTCTGCTGCATATTCGATTTGCTCTAATGATCCACCTAATATGAAACAAGCCATTGCTGCTGCCATTGCACAAGCTGATCCAACCTCTGCTTGACATCCACCCTCTGCTCCTGATATAGTAGCATTTTCTTTTATTATGTTACCAATTAATCCTGCTATTGCAAGTCCTTTTAGTACCTCTTCATTTGATAAGTTATACTCCTCTTTTAATGCGTACATTAATCCTGGAATTACACCTGCAGCTCCACAAGTAGGGGCAGTAACAACTCTACCTCCTCCTCCGTTTTCTTCAGATACAGCTAGTGTATAAGCGAATATTCTTCCAACAAATCCATTTCTAGATTTGTCGTTTCTTGCTTTTCTGTAGAACGATTGTGCTCTTCTTTGTAATCTAATTGTTCCTGGTAAAACACCATTTTTTGAAAGACCTGATTGTACAGAAGCTTCTAAAGCAGTTCTAATTTGATCTAAGAAATACCAAATTGATTCCCCTTCACTTTCTGTAACAAATTCCCATAATTCTTTTTTATTTTTTTCACACCATAGCATAATTTCTGCCATTGTTCCAAATGAATAAACCTTTGATCCACCCTGTCTTTGTTGTCCTTCTTCCATGATAGTTCCTCCACCAACTGAGAATACTAACCAAGACTTTAATTCGTTTCCTTCTTTATCTAAAGCTATAAACTTCATTCCGTTAGTGTGATACGGATGAACATACTCTGGCATCCATACAATTTCTGTAGATTTAGGCTTTAACGTTTCAACAACTATGTGATCTGTTAAATGCCCTTTTCCTGTTAATGCAAGTGATCCGTATAACTCTACTTTAAAACTTGCTGCATCCGGGTTTTCTGCCTTAAATCTTTTTGCTGCTCTCTCTGGCCCCATTGTGTGAGAGCTTGATGGTCCATTTCCAACCTTAAATAATTCTCTTAGTGAATCCATTTTTCCTCCTGAACTTTTAATTAAAAATTTTACTGTCTAATCTCTCCATTATAGTTTTTAGCTATTAACTTTAAAATCTTATCAACAGTTATATTGATATCGTTTTCCTCAAGAGTCCCATCTTTCTTTCTAAGAACGATGCTAATAGCTACTGATTTTTTATCAGCTTCTATTTTATCTCCTTGGTAAACGTCAAATATAGCAACACTTTCTATTAGATTTGATGACTTTTTAATGTCTTCTAACATCTTCCCTACAAGTACATCTCTATCTAAAACAACTGCAATGTCTCTTGTAACTTCTGGATATTTAACAATTCTCTCATATTTAACTTTTTTAGCTCTATAGTTTAATAATGTCGTTAAATCCAACTCTGCAACATATGCTTTCTCTCTCTTGATATCCATATTCTCTGCAATTTCTGGATGAATCTCTCCAAAAGTTCCTATTTTAACTTTTCCTATTTTTATATCTGCACTTCTTCCTGGATGGAAGTTTTTATCTTCTGATCTTTCTAATTGATATCTATTTACACCCATATACTCTAAGAATTTTTCAACAAATCCTTTTAAAGTATAGAAATCCATAGCTTCTGGTTTTGGATCCCATAAAGATTTAGATGTCTTTCCAGCTAAAGCAATAGATGCTCTTAACGTTTCATTTGCTAGTCCATCCTCTTTTGGAGTAAATACTCTAGATACTTCAAAGAATCTTAAACCGTTTTGATTTCTATTTAAGTTATCTCTTAAATTAGCTAATAAACTATAAACAAGTGTTGGTCTCATAACAGCCATATCATCACTTATAGGATTAGTAATCTCTAAAGTTGGCTCTGATATTCCTAACATTTTTATAGCTTCTCTTGAAATAAAGCTGTAGTTTATTACTTCTTGTAATCCTAACTTAGCTAAAATCTCCTTAGCCTCATCAACAACAACAGTCATTGAATCTTTTACACCAGGTCTTATGTTTTCTTCTGGCATTTTATTTTCAATGTTATCAAAACCATACATTCTTATAATCTCTTCATATAAGTCTGCGGTTCTTGTTAAATCACCTCTATATGAAGGTGGTGTAGCTAAAATTGTTGTTGAATTTAATGTTTTTATGTTAATACCTAAGTTTGTAAGTATTTTTCCAACGATATCTATTTCAATATCTTTTCCCATAAACTTTCTTAATTTTTCAATGTTTAAAGGAATCTCTATTTTCTCATATTTTTCAATATATTTATCGATGCTTCCCTCTAAAATTTCTCCTTCAGTAAGTTGAGAAATTAATTCAGCAGCTCTTTCTAAAACTTCAATATTGTTTTCAATATCTAATCCTCTTTCAAATCTGTATGAAGAGTCACTTGATAAAGTTAAATCCTTCGATGTTTTTCTTATATTTTCAGGTGTGAAATAAGCACACTCTAAGAAAATCTCTGTTGTTTCTTCAGTAACTTTACTAGATTCTCCACCCATTATTCCAGCTATTCCTAATGGCTTTTCAGCATCTGCAATAACAAGCTCTCCTTTTTTAAGCTCTCTTTCAACTCCATCTAAAGTTACTATTTTCTCTCCTTCAGAAGCTTTTCTAACAACAATTTTTCTATCTGCAATTTTTGTTAAATCATAAGCATGTAACGGTTGATTACATTCAAATAGTATATAGTTCGTCGCATCTACAACATTGTTGATTGGCTTCAATCCCATAGATAACAATCTATTTTTTAACCATTCAGGAGATTCTTGAACTTTTATATTCTTTATAACTTTTCCTGTAAATCTCTTACATCTCTCTTTATCTTCAATTCTTACATCTACATGTCCTGTATTGATGCTCTCAATTATACTCTTTGATTGGAACTCAGGCCATTTTATTTTTCTACCGTAGTATGCTGCAATCTCTCTAGCTATACCTATATAAGATAAACAATCAGGTCTATTTGGAGTTATCTCTAATTCAAATATTACATCGTTTAATTTTTTATAAACTCTGTATTCTACACCTAAAGGTGCATCTTCAGGAAGTATGATTATTCCATCTCCGTCATTTCCAAGACCTAATTCAACCTCAGAACATAACATTCCTTGAGATTCTACTCCTCTTATTTTACTTTTTTTGATTTTAAAATCTCCAGGTAAAACAGCTCCAATAGTTGCTACTACAACTTTATCTCCTAATTTATGATTAGGTGCTCCACAAACTATTTGAAGTTCCTCTTCTGCACCAACATTAACTTTTAATAAAGTTAACTTTTCAGCTTCAGGATGTCTTCCATATTCTGTTATTTGCCCAATAACAACCTTTGCTAAATCTTTACCTTGCTCATCTATAGCTTCAACCTCTTGACCTATCATTGTCAAAGTGTTTTCTAACTCTTTTATGTCCTCTTTTATATCGACATATTGCTTCAACCAATCCAACGAAATTAACATTATATGCCTCCACCTTTTATTTAAATTGCTTTAGGAATCTTACATCATTTTCAAAGAATGCTCTTAAATCATCAATACCATATCTTAGCATTGTAATTCTTTCTATTCCCATTCCAAATGCAAATCCTGATACTTCTTCTGAGTCGTATCCTACAGCTGCTAAAACTGCTGGGTCTACCATTCCACATCCCATAATTTCTAGCCAACCACTGTGTTTACAAAGTCTACAACCTTCACCTTTACAGATTACGCATTGTACATCCATTTCTGCACTTGGTTCTGTGAACGGGAAGAAGTGTGGTCTAAATCTAACCTTTGTTTCTCCAAATACTCTTGTAACAAATTGCTCTAACATAGCTTTTAAGTTAGCAAAAGATACCTCTGGTCCAACCATTAATCCTTCCATTTGGTGGAACATTGGAGTATGAGATATATCATAATCATTTCTATAAACTTTCCCTGGACAAATCATTCTAAATGGAGGTTGATTCTTCTCCATATATCTTGCTTGTACTGGTGATGTATGTGTTCTTAAAACTACATTTTCACTCATATAGAATGTGTCTTGTAAATCTCTTGATGGGTGTGTTTCTGGAATATTTAACGCATCAAAGTTATAAGATGTAAATTCTACTTCTGGCCCCTCTGCAACGTCAAATCCCATCTCCACAAATATATTTTTTAAGAAGTTCATAGTTTCAGTTATCGGATGTAATCCTCCTGTTGAAACCTCTCTTCCTGGAAGTGAGATATCTAAAGTTTCTAACTTTAATTGCTCTCTTTTTACTTCTTGGCTAATCTCATTTGTTTTCTCTTCAACTAAAGTTGTTATGAAAGTTTTTACTTCATTTACCATTTGACCAAAAGCAGGTCTTTCCTCTGGCGATAAATCTCTCATTGATTTAGAAATTTCTGTGAATTCACCTTTTTTTCCTAAATATTTAACTCTAATCTCGTCCATCTCTTGTAGTGTAACTGCTTTTTGGATGTTTAAACTAGCTTCATCCTTTAAAGCATTCAGCTTATTTTTCATCTGTTTCCTCCTAAAACAAGGCTTTATTGTTTTATCTCTTTATAATTAAAAGTCAACTCTTTGTTTTCTATAAGTAATACTCCATATCTATTATCTTTTAAAGCTCCTGGGTTAAAATATTCTATCCCATTTTTTCTATTCAAATAAGGAATATGAGTATGTCCAAAACAAACAGCATCTACTTTATATTTTTCAGCTACCGCCTCTAGTGTAAATAAATTTTGCTTCACATTGTAAAGATGTCCATGTGTTATAAGAATCTTTACTCCTTCCACATCTAGAATTTCATTATCATTAAATTTTCTATCAAAAACATCACAGTTTCCTCTTACTATAGAAAATTTTATCTCGGGAAATGCAAAGGAACACTCCTCTCCATCCCAACTATGATCTCCAGTCCATATCACTAAAGTAGGATTTTCCTGTGTTATTATATCATAAATTTTATTCATGTTACCATGAGAATCTGTTATTATTAATATTTTCATCTTTCTATCCTATAAATATTGATGCTTGTGATTTTTCCATAATACTTAAACCTTTTCTTCCTGTTATTTTCTCAAAGAAATAGCTAACACTAAGATTTCCCATAATTAATAAATCAAGTTTATTAATCTCTTCTAAATATTTTTCTTTTGCCAATTCACCATCAAAATTTTTCCATTCTACTTTTTTTCCTTTTTCTTCTAAGTATTTCAATAAAGTATTCTCTTCAATTTTATAAAGAAGAGTATACATTGAAAAACTATTTATTTCAGAAAAAATATTTATAAACGAAAATACACTTTTATTTATCTTTACACCATCATCACTTGAAATTCCAACTTTTTCTAAAGAGTTAATTCCTTTTTCACCAACCATTATAATTGGTTTAAAGTGATTTTTTAAAACTGTTATAGCTGACTCCGATAAAGATTCTCCTTTTTCAAACATCAATAAATCAGCACATTTCATATACTCTTTAATTATGTCCCAAGGAAAACCGAATTCTATATTTAAAGGTTCTTTTACTCCCTTTGACTCTAGTTTTTCTCGAAGTTTTTTTACCTCTTCCTCTTCTAACGCATCTCTTTCTTGAGTGAAGGAGTTATTACTTAAGTTTACTATCATTCCATCCATAGTAGCTGGAAGTATCTCGTCTCTTCTTACATCTTTGATATATAAAGGCACTATCTTGTATCCAAATCTCTTTTTAAAAAATATTGCACTATCTATTAAAATATTTTTTTTTGATCCTTCACTAAATACTACTAAAACTTTTTTCATAATAACTCCTCCTTTAGTTTAAATTACTCTTGAGTTGCCTCTTCTGTTTCTGAATCTTCCTCTTTAAAGCTTGCTATTGATACAACCTTCTCTGATTGAACTTCATTTACTCTCATAATTTTTACACCTTGAGTTGCTCTTCCGATTATTGATACTTGATTAACCGGAGTTCTTATAACTACTCCTGACGAAGTTATAACCATTAGTTCCTCTTCCTCTTTAACAGGTTTTACCGCTACAACATCTCCTGTTTTATCACTACATCTTATATTTATAACACCTTTTCCACTTCTAGATTGTAAAGGATATTCATCTACTCTAGTTCTCTTTCCAAATCCATTCTCTGTTATAGTTAAGATTGTTTCATTTGCTGCATCATCTATTAATAATGCTGATATTACCTTATCATCTTTTTTAAGAGATATTCCTTTTACTCCGCTTGTATCTCTACCAGTTACTCTAACATCATCTTTAGAGAATCTTATAGAGTGACCTGCTTTAGTTGCTAAGAATACTTGCTCTTTTGATTCTACTGGCATAATTCCAACAAAGATAATGTCATCTCCATCTCTTAATTTTATAGCTTTTAGTCCAGCAGTATTAATATTTTTATATTCACTTAAAGTAGTCTTCTTAACCATTCCATCTCTTGTTACGAATACTAACTCTTTATCTTGGCTGAACTCTCTTATTTTTATTATTTCTCTAACCTTTTCGTCTTCCTTTAATTTAATTAGGTTTCCGATTAGTCTTCCTCTAGCTTGCTTTGAAGATTCTGGGATTTGATATACTTTTAAGTGGAATACTCTTCCCTTATCAGTGAATATCATCATAGTATCTAAGTTAGACATTACTTCCATTCTTTCAACAAAGTCATCTTCGATGGTATTTTGAGTTGAAACTCCTTTTCCACCTCTTTTTTGAGCTTTGTACTTATCTAATTCCATTCTCTTTACGTAACCTCTATTTGTTACTGTAACTAAAACGCTATCATCCTTTATTAAATCTTCAGGTCTGATTTCCATTCTTTCTTTTTCGATAGTTGTTCTTCTAGCGTCATCATATTTATCTTTTATTTCGATTAACTCCTCTTTGATAATCTCATAAACTTTTCCTTCATCTGCTAAAATTCCACTTAATTCGATTATTAAAGATTTTAACTCTTCATGTTCTTTATCTATCTTTCCTCTTTCAAGGCCAGTTAATCTTTGTAATCTCATATCTAATATAGCTTTCGATTGCTCTTCACTGAAACCATATTTATCAATTAAAGAAACTCTAGCTTCATTTGCATCTAATGATCCTCTAACAATCTCAATAACTCTATCTATATTTTCAAGAGCTATAATAAATCCTTTTAATAAATGAGCTCTTCTTTCAGCTTTCGCTAAATTAAATTTAGTTCTTCTTGTTACTACTTCAAATCTATGTTTTAAATATTCGTTTAAAACTTCTCTTAAATTTAAAACTCTTGGAACATTATTAACTAAAGCTAACATAATTATTCCAAACGTTGTTTGAAGTTCTGTAAATTTGTATAATGAATTTAAAATTAATTCTGGTTCTTCACCTTTTTTAAGCTCAATTACAACTCTTATACCATCTCTATCTGATTCATCTCTTAAATCTGATATTCCAACAATTTTCTTTTCTTTTACTAAATTAGCTATTTTTTCAATTAAAGAAGATTTATTTAATTGATAAGGAATCTCTTTTATGATAATACTTTGTCTACCAGTTTTAGTTTCCTCTATATCAACTTTTCCTCTAACTCTAACTCTTCCTCTTCCTGTTGTATAAGCATCATATATTCCAGCTTCACCATCTATTATTCCACCTGTAGGGAAATCTGGTCCTTTTATATATTGCATTAGTTCTACAGGAGTAATATCTCTGTTCTCAATTAAAGCTAATACACCATCTACAACCTCTCCTAAATTATGAGGAGGGATATTAGTAGCCATTCCTACTGCAATTCCAGTTGCTCCATTTAACAGAAGGTTTGGTAATTTTGCTGGTAAAACGATTGGCTCATCTAGTGAGTCGTCAAAGTTTTTTCTAAAATCTATTGTATCTTTATCGATATCCTCTAAAATTTCGTTACTGATTTTAGACATTCTTGCTTCAGTATATCTCATTGCTGCCGCTGAATCTCCATCTATCGAACCGAAGTTTCCATGTCCATCAACAAGCTCATATCTATAAGCAAAATCTTGAGCCATTCTAACCATTGTATTATATACAGCCGAATCTCCATGTGGGTGATACTTACCTAAAACTTCCCCTACTATTCTCGCCGATTTTTTATATGCTTTATCACTTGTCATTCCCATTTCATTCATAGCGAATAGAATTCTTCTATGTACTGGTTTTAATCCATCTCTTACATCTGGTAATGCTCTACTAACTATTACACTCATAGAGTAATCTAGATAGGATTGTTTCAACTCTTCCTCTATATATCTATTATTCACGTTAGACATTATCTTTTCCTCCTAGAACATTCTTTTTATTACTGTTTATATACATTTATATATCCAGATTTTTTACAAACTCTGCGTGTTCCTCAATAAACTCTTTTCTTGGTTCAACTCTATCTCCCATTAATTTATCAAATAGTATATCTGCTTCTCTAGCGTCATCTATTGTCACCTTTAATAGAGTTCTTGTGTCTGGATCCATAGTTGTTTCCCAAAGTTGCTCAGGATTCATCTCTCCTAGACCTTTATATCTTTGAAGAGTATATCTCTTATCGTCACCTTCAAGATCAGCTATCATCTCTTTCAGCTGTCTGTCACTATATGCATAAGATATTGTTCTTCCTTGAGTTATCTTATATAGTGGTGGTTGTGCAATATATATATTTCCACCATGAATTAACTCTACCATATATCTATAGAAGAATGTTAGAATTAAAGTTCTAATATGAGCTCCATCTACATCGGCATCGGTCATTATTATGATTTTTCCATATCTTAACTTCTCAATATTAAAATTATCTCCAATACTTGTTCCAAAAGCCGTTACCATAGCTCTAACCTCTGCATTTTCTAAAGCTTTGTGTAGTCCCGATTTTTCAACGTTTATAATTTTTCCTCTTAAAGGTAAAATCGCTTGGAATCCTCTATCTCTTCCTTGCTTTGCTGATCCACCTGCCGAGTCTCCCTCAACTATATAAACCTCACACTCTTCAGCGTTTTTAGAAGAACAATCAGCTAATTTTCCAGGTAAAGATCCTATATCTAATGCTGATTTTCTAAGAACTAACTCTCTTGCTCTTTGTGCAGCTTCTCTTGCTCTTTTTGAGTTTAGAATCTTATCAATTATAACTTTTAAATCATTTGGTGCATCCTCTAAATACATCTTTATTTGAGAACCTGCAACAGTTGAAACAATACCTGTTACCTCACTGTTTCCTAATTTAGTTTTTGTTTGTCCTTCAAATTGAGGTTGAGGTACTTTTACAGAAACTATAGCTGTTAGTCCCTCTCTTATATCAGAACCTTGAAGTTTTCCATCTTTATCTTTTATAAGACCTGTACTTTTTCCTAAATCGTTTATCACTCTTGTTAAAGCTGTTCTAAATCCACTTACGTGAGTTCCACCCTCGTGAGTATTTATGTTGTTAACAAAAGAATAGATTGTTTCTCTTTGATTTGTATTATATGTCATTGCGATTTCTACAGAAACATTATCAACCTCTCCACTCATATAGAAAGGTGTTTTTATTATTGCTGTACTATCTTTTTCTATCTCTTTTATGTAATCTAAAATTCCACCCTCGAATTCTAAGTTTACTGTTTTTGGAGTCTCTTTTCTTAAATCAGATAAAACTATATTTAATCCTTTATTTAAATAAGCTAACTCTCTTAATCTTGTTTCTAAAGTTGAGAAACTATATACTAAAGTTTCAAAAATTTCATGGTCAGCTTTAAATCTAACTGTTGTTCCACTATTTTCTGAAACACCAATCTCTGCTACATCTTTTTCTGGAACTCCTCTATTGTATTTTTGGTAGTAAAGTTTTCCAGCTTTTCTTACTGTTACCTCTGTCCATTCAGAAAGAGCGTTTACTACTGAAACTCCAACTCCGTGAAGTCCTCCTGAAACTTTATAGTTATTATTTTCAAATTTTCCACCTGCATGAAGAACTGTTAACACTATCTCTAATGCTGACTTTCCATATTTTGGATGAATATCTACAGGAATTCCTCTCCCGTTATCTGTTACCTCTATTATATTATCTGGTAATATTGAAACTTCAATTTTTGTAGCAAATCCAGCTAGTGCCTCATCCACAGAGTTATCTACAATCTCCCAAACTAGATGATGTAATCCTCTTTCTGAAGTAGTTCCGATATACATACCCGGTCTTTTTCTTACAGCTTCTAATCCTTCTAAAACTGTAATATTTTCTGCTTGATAATTATTCATTGTCATTTTTATCCTCCAATAGCTTATCTACGACATCTTTTAAGGAACAAGGTTTACATGTAGCCTCATCTCCTAAAAACATCATTCCGCAAATATCACATTTTTTATATCCTTTTGATATCAATACCTGTTCTCTTTCTCTTGCTTTTCTTCTTAAAACATCTACCTTTTCTTCTAAAGTTAAATCTTTCAGCTCAGAAGTGAACTCTTCATTTTTTTTCTCATCAATATTCTTATTCATATATTCTGAATAATCTAAATTTTGAATTTTTGAGATTTTAAATCTTATATCCTTAACATAATCTTTCTTTAAAATATCTTGAACCTTTTTTAAATATTTATTTTTGTTCATAGACATATGATGAAGATACATACTATCTTCAACAAGCACATATAACGTGTCCTCTTTTATCCAAAGCGGCTCACTTTTTTCAGAAAGTTTATCAACAATGTCTCGCCAATGCCCTCTTATTATTCCCTCTTTTAACTTTCTACTCTTAATAATAGCTTCTTCTACTGCTTCACTCACATTCATAATGTCCATCTTGAATCTCCCCTTTATCAATTCTAAAGTTTTTAGATTCTATATTTAAATCTGTTGTTGAGCTAATGAAAACTTGTAACTCTCTTTTTTTTAGATAGTTTATAATGCTATCTTTTCTTATAGAGTCAAAATAAGATGATATATCATCTATCAAGAAAATTGGTGTTTCTTTTTTCTCCTTTATAACCATATCTATTTCAGATAATTTTAAAGCAAAAATTATTGATTTTTTTTCTCCTTGTGATGAATATGATTTTGCCTCTTTCATATTCAAAAGAAATTTAAAATCATCTCTTTGTGGTCCTACCAAAGAATAACCATATCTAAGTTCTTGCAGTTTAAATTTTTCTATTTTTTCTCTTATTTTTTCCTCTATTTTTAAGAGGTTGAGTCCCTTAAATTCGCCAATAAAGCTTTCATATTTTAAACTTAACTCTTTTTTACTATCAAAAAGTTTTCGATAATTTAAATTTAATATTATTGATATATTTTTTACATACTCTATTCTTTTAAAAATAATTTTAGCTGCGAGTTTCACAAAATTATCTTCATATATCGAATAAACTTCATCTTTTGTATTTTTTTCTTTTAAATATTTATTTCTAATTTTCAAAACTTTATTAAAATCTTTCAAATTTTTAAAATATTCATAATTACTTTGAGCTATTTCAGCATCAAAAAATGATCTTCTAAAAGCTGGACTTCCAACTATTAACTCAATATCTTCAGGAATAAATGTTACTACATTCATTTTTCCATAAAATTCATCAAAAGATGTTTTTTTACCATTGTATTTATACTCTTTATTTTTCTTATCAAGCTTTACACTTAATGTTTTCTCTGAAATTAAATCTCTATACGAGATATAACTTCCCATCTTATCTCTATTATATTTTATCAATTCAATATTTTTTGAAGTTCTAAAGCTTTTCCCTGTAGCACTAAAATAGATAGCTTCAAGAATACTTGTTTTCCCCTGACCATTTTTTCCAAAGAAAAGATTAAATCTTGGAGAGAACTGTATATTTCTATCTTCAAGATTTCTAAAATTTATATAATTCATCTCAAGAATTTCCAACGCTTATGTCACCTCAAAATTATAATAAATTAAGCTACAACAAATACTAATCCTAAAAATTCAACCTTATCTCCTGGATAAAGTTTTTTTCCACGTCTTTCTTCTATTTCGCCATTTACTTTTACTTGACCATCTAAAATAAGCTCTTTTGCTTGTCCACCAGTTCCAATTTCACCAGTAAATTTAAGAAACTGATCTAATTTGATAAACTCAGTAGAAATTTTTATTTCTTGCATTTTAACCCTCCTAAAATATTTTTAGTCTATTATATATTTTACCATAAAACTAACTTTATTTCTATAAGATTTATGGGGTTTAATAAGCTGCTTAGCCCTCACAAAATACATTTTTCTTTTATTTTTTATTTATTTTTTTCCTTTTTTCAATATATATACATTAAGTTTGTTTTTTAATCTTACTCTATATATTTTATGTTATTTTTTTATTATTATTTTAATAAAAAATCACTTTATTTGAACACATTTTAAAAGTGTACATTTTTCTTTTAAGTTCTATTTTTAAAACTTTTAGTATCATTTAAGTTTTTTTTGTTATATTTATAAATCAATATTATTTTTTATTTTATGCTTTATTTTTATATGTATACATAATATTTTTTTACTAGGCAACTTGTCCTATGTATATTATATATTTTAGAATATAATTAAAAGGATAAAGTAATTTTTGATAGTATTATCAAAATAATAATATAGTTATAGAGGAGCTGGTAATGTGTCTATACTGAGAAGTATATTCGGGATTTTTGCAATTTTATTTTTAGGTTATCTTCTATCTTACGATAGAAAAAACATCAAATGGAGAACTGTTGTATCTGGATTCGCACTTCAATTTGTTTTTGCTTTTATTGTTATGAAAACAACTGGTGGAGCTTATGTTCTTGAATCTGTTTCTAATGGATTTAATAAAGTAATTGCACAAGCCAATGAGGGAATACAATTCGTTTTTGGTGGGCTTTATGGTCCTGGAAGTAATATCGCTTTCGTTTTTGCTTTTAATGTTTTACCACTTATTGTTTTCTTTGGTGCTTTAATTTCTGTTTTATACCACCTTGGAATAATGCAATTGGTTATCAAATATATCGGTGGAGGAATTTCTAAGCTTTTAGGAACTAAAGATGCTGAATCTGTTTCTGCTGCTGCTAATATTTTCTTAGGACAAACAGAAGCGCCACTGGTTATAAAACCTTACATCGCAAATTTAAGTAGATCTCAACTTTTCGCCGTGTTAACTTGTGGAGTTGCCTCGGTTTCTGGATCAACTCTAGCTGCTTATGCTGCTCTTGGAGTTCCTATGAAGTATCTTATCGCTGGTTCTTTCATGGCTGCACCAAGCGGACTAGTTTTCGCTAAATTAATTATGCCTGAAACTCAATCTGACTCAGAAGAGGAAAAAATTGAGTTTACAAAAAGTGACTCTGTTAACGTAATCGAAGCTGCTGCAAAAGGAACTATCGATGGAATGAACATAGCTCTTATAATCGGTGCTATTCTTATCTCTTTCATAGCTTTAGTTTCGTTAGTTAATATGATTTTAGGTGGTATTGGTGATTTATTCGGTATCAAAATAACTTTACAAATTATTTTAGGTTATATCTTCGCACCTATTACTTACGCAATGGGAATTCCTTGGAATGAAGCTATTTACACTGGAAGCTTACTTGGACAAAAAATGGTTCTTAATGAGTTTGTTGCCTATGTAGATTTCACTCAAAATTTAGCTGGTCTTTCTGAAAAGACAATAGCTATTATGAGTTTCGCTCTTCTTGGATTTGCTAACGTAGCTTCTTTAGGATTACAAATTGGTGCTCTAGGTGCTATTGCTCCTAATAGAAGAAGTGAAATTGCTCAAGTTGGTATGAGAGCTGTTTTAGGTGGATTCCTTGCATCACTTTTAAACGGAGTTATCGCAGGAGTATTCTTCTAAAATCTATATTCTATAAAAAAAAGACAGTTTTCTGTCTTTTTTTTATTATATATTTTTTATATCCTGTTAATTTTACTATTGTTTTTTAGAGTTTTATATAATATACTCGTACAAACAAAAATAATTAACTAGGAGGATACAATGAAGAAAAAAATCAAAATACCTGATACCTACGTCATCATATTTTTTGTGGTTATAGTCGCCGCTATATTGACGTACCTTATCCCTGTTGGAAGTTTTACTATGGAAAAAATCCAGTACGCTACTGAAACCGGTATGAAAACTAGAACAGTACCTGTCCCTGGAAGCTTTACTTATACCTTAGACGAGCTTGGAAAGCCACTTACTAAAGGTATTCCTATTTTTGCTGCTGGAGGAGATATGAGTATAACTAATTACATCTTCGAAGGTCTTGTTAGCGGAGACAAATGGGGAACTGCTGTTGGAATTATCGCCTTTATTTTAATTACAGGTGGAGCTTTTGGAATTATTTTAAAAACCAAAGCTGTTGAAGCTGGAATTTTAAATATGATAAAGAAAACAAAAGGTTCTGAGGTACTTTTAATTCCTCTTGTATTCTTACTGTTTTCTTTAGGTGGTGCTGTCTTTGGTATGGGAGAGGAAGCAATCCCGTTTGCTATGATTTTAATTCCTATCGTTGTTGGAATGGGATATGATTCTATTACCGGTATCTTTATGTGCTATATATCAACCCAAATAGGGTTTGGTACCTCTTGGATGAATCCGTTTAGTGTTGCTGTTGCCCAAGGTGTTGCCGGCGTTCCCGTTCTTTCTGGAGCTATGTTTAGAATAGCTATGTGGATATTCTTTACAGCATTTGGAATTATTTATACTATGAGGTATGCTAAAAAAATTAAAGCCAACCCTGAGCTTTCAATATCTTACGAAAGCGATAAATTCTTTAGAGAGGATTTCAAAGCTGACGCCGAAGAGGATTTAGAATTTACTTTAGGGCATAAATTAGTTTTTCTAACTATATTTTTAGGAATGTCTTGGATTGTTTGGGGAGTTGTATTCCACGGTTATTACCTTCCTGAAATTGCCGCTCAATTTACTATAATGGGTATAGTTTCTGGAATAATTGGAGTTATATTTAATTTAAATGACATGACAGTAAACGATATTGCTACTTCTTTTAGAAAAGGAGCTGAAGATTTGATAGGAGCTGCTTTAGTTGTTGGAATGGCAAAGGGAATAGTACTAGTTTTAGGTGGAATAGATGCTGGAACTCCGACAGTTTTAAATACAATTTTAAATTCTGTTGCAGGGATTTTAGGAAATTTACACGCTTCTGTATCAGCAGTAGCAATGTATTTCTTCCAATCTATTTTCAACTTCTTCGTTGTATCTGGTTCTGGACAAGCTGCACTTACAATGCCTATAATGGCACCATTATCTGATTTAGTTGGTGTTCCCCGACAAGTTGCTGTACTAGCCTTTCAATTGGGAGATGGATTTACAAATATGATTGTTCCTACTTCTGGAATTCTTATGGCAATCTTAGGAATAGCTAAAATAGAATGGGGCGCTTGGGCAAAACAACAGATAAAATTCCAAGGTGTTTTATTTATTTTAGGTTCACTATTCGTTATTGCTGGTGTACTAATAAATTTACAATAATTATAAAAGGTAGAGTTTATCTTGAATAGCTCTACCTTTTTTATCTTCATAAATTTATTTTTGAATAAAAAAAAAGATGTATCTCTACATCTTAAAAAATTCATTTAATGGCGGGAGTGACGAGGGTCGAACTCGCGACCTCATGCGTGACAGGCATGCGCTCTAACCAACTGAGCTACACCCCCATATGGTGGAAACAACTGGACTTGAACCAGTGACCCCCTGCTTGTAAGGCAGGTGCTCTCCCAACTGAGCTATGCTTCCT
>JBOFRT010000448.1:0-2435 GCA_051651165.1 Cetobacterium sp. | reverse complement strand
TTTCAGAAGATGTAAAATAAATTTCAAAATCATCTAACTTCATATCTTTAGCAGTATCAAAAACTTTATCTATAAATAATTTTATATCCATTATCTTCCTCCAACTACAATATCTTTTATTTTAATCCTAGGTTGTCCTACAATTAATAACAAGTATATTGTACGCGTATTTTTATAGCTTAATGCTACCTTATTTTATATAAAAAAGCAAGAGTAATAGAGTTTTATTTGACTTTATTAAGATTTGTTTCTATAATTTAATTATAAGTTAGTATAAAATACCAAGGAGAAAAAAATTACATCATTTTTATTTTTATTATTCTCATTGTCGTAAGTAGTTCGGTGAATTTTTTTTATCTGTTCGATTCAGTAAAGGGGTGGTTTCTTATGAATATAAATACAATAGCTAGTTTTTGTACAATAGTTTCATCTGTTAACCCAGCTCTGAGAAAGCTGGTTGCTTTTCTCCTGACTAGAGATTTTCTCTCTGGTAGTTTATATTATAAATAAAAAGAGCTTTTTAAAAGCTCTTTTTTTATACTTTATTTTTCTTTGTCCAACATTTTTCTTTTGACAGCTAATGTATCATCTATGAATTTAGGAAGCCAGACTCCCAATTGTTTTAAGTTTTCAGTTATAGAAACAGATTCCATGATTATACATCCAATTATCATTGAAGATCTAAGCGGAACTTCGCCCATAAAGCTTGTTTGCTCTAATTGAGTCATTGTTGCGATAGCAAGGTAAACAGCAGGTTTTCTAATTATAAATCCAATGTACATGCTTTTTGAAAAAACATGCCCTTCTTTTATTCCTTTTAAAATTCCAGTTAAACAATCTATTAATGTGAGATAAAACAAGCAAGTAATATCTCCATCAATTCCACCTATTGCAATTACAAACCCTGAGCTAAGCCAGAAGACTAAATTATGTAGATAATTAAGTAAATTTTCAAAAATATCTTTTATTTCTCTCCCCTCCAACTTTTAATGCTTCTATTTCCAAAGAATCCTGTCAAATAAACCATTATAATTTGATACATCCTATCATCTATAGGAAATATTGGAGATTGTGTTTTAAATATAAATCCTATCCACATTCCTAAAAGATTACTTATAAGAAATGCACAAAAAATAAATGCTATAAGAGGAAATACCATACTTACTGCTTTTTCTAGACTAGTCCCTCTCTTATTACTAAAATCTTCAACCTCTAACTTTTTTAATTCTATCTCCATTTGATTTTGAGTATTTTTATCTGGGATAAATTTATTAATTATTTTTAAAGCCTCATCAACTATTATCATTTTATTCTTTTACTCCTTTTTAATTATAAATACATCCGTTACATTTTTTAACTTCTCTGCAATCTTCACAAGGTTCATCTTTTAATTTAAATCCTATTAAGACTCCAATTATTAAAGCTAATATATATCCCACATTATTCTCCTATTAAAGTATTTAATTGTTTTTCTAATTTACATATTTCAATATCAATATCTGTTGAATCCCATCCTTTATTTGTATATATCAATTTTTTATTTTCTAATTCTATTATTTTATTTTGTAGTTCTTGTTTTAAAGCCTTTGTTTTTTCTATGTCTGTAATCCACTCTTCATTTTCCCATTTATAAATTTTTCCATCATTTGGGTATTTTTTAGATAATATTTCTTTTGTTTCATGATTTAAATATTGTCCTGGTAATAACTCTTTTTTTCCTGCAGCTACCATTTCATAATCTGATAAAATTTTAATTGCTCCGTTTTCAATAATTTCATTATCTTCTAAAGGTATAATTCCATTTATCTTTTTTTCATCTACTGTCATTTCTACAATTTCTTCTCCTACCAATTTAAACCCTTCTGGAACTGTATATTCACCTCTTTCTACTAACTCTGATAACTTAGCTTCTCTTACATTCTGTAATTTTTCATCCCAAGTTACAAAGTGCGGAATATTTTCACCTTCAAACACTATAAATTCTGTATCTTCTAAAACTAAATAACATGACACCTTATTTTGTTCAGCTAATTTTTTATCTAATATAAATTTTTTCATTTTCATTCACTCCTTTTTAATTAAGCTACTCTTTTCCATCTATATAATGCAACATATGGTTGTAAGTTGTTATGTGCTTCACCACTTCCAGAAGATGATGTAGTTATTCCACCAAGACTTCCTAAATTTCCACCTTGTCCATACCACCCATTACCACCCGTAACAGATGTTAATGTATGTTCATGTGGTCCATTTTGCGCAGCCGTTAATGAAACATACTTAGCTCCACCTGTTTGCCCTGCACTTGCAAATTCTCCTTCTCCTTCACTAACTCCAACAACTACCATTCCATTCCCATATCTTTCCCACTGAGTTCCTAACCAAGTTGAAGCAGGGTGTTCAGCACTTGTTGATTCTATTATGTCACCAACTCTGTG
>JBOFRT010000447.1:0-1177 GCA_051651165.1 Cetobacterium sp. | reverse complement strand
TTTGGAAAATTTATTTTGGAAGATAAAAAATATTTGATACCGTTAGCCATTCAAGTACATCACGCAGTTTGCGATGGCTTTCATCTTTGCAGATTTATAGATAGATTTCAAGAGATTATCAATGATGAAAAAACTTTTTTAGATTAAAAAAACTATATGAAAAGAGGACCTTATTATGGGTCCTCTCTTTATATTAAAAGATATTTACTCTAGTTCTATAGTTTGAATTAACTCCTCAGTTGGCTCATCAATATAAAGGTCATCTAAGATAACTTCGGCCCATGAATATTTTTTTGACATCTCTTTTAGTAAAACAATAGACAGAGCTCTCACCATATCAACTTCGCTCCACATAGAATTACTTAAAAATCTAAAATCATTCTCTTTAGCTTTCCTTATTCTCTCTAACTTATCTCTGCACTCATCACAGATAAAGATACATCTTTCTACTTCTGGCTCCTCTTTAACTGGAGGAACTTCGAAAATACTTAAGCTTACACCTGTAGCTTCGCAAAGCTCACATTTTGACTTAGCTCTTCTTGTTAGTTCTTTTCCAAAACTATTTACTTTGTTTTTTCTTTCCATATGCTGGTCATAACCTTTTGCCATTTTATTTCTCCTTCATTTCTATTCTATAGATTGATGGTAACATAATTCAAAAAAAAATCCAATCAATTTATGATTGGATTAAAAATTTTAAATTTAATTTAATATTATTCATTCTTAGGTGCAGATTTTATAAAATAATTTGCTAATATTGATCCAAAGTTTTTATTAAACAAAAGATTCCAAGTTATAAAGCAAAGAGTTTCAGAAAATAAAGGACTTAACCAAACTCCAGTTAATCCCCAAAAAAGGCTTCCTATAAAGATTGTTATTGGAAAAAATATAATTGATCTTAAAAAAGATATAATATTTGAGTTTTTAGGGTTATTTATAGCTTGATAATATCCAGATTGAATAACGTTGAATCCTATGATAAAGAATGAAAGATTAAAAAGAGTAAGACCATTATAAGTTTCATTTAAAATACTTCCGTCCTTAGTAAATAAGCCAACAATATCATATCCATAAAAATATGAAATAATAAAATAAATAAAGTTAATAATTATAGAAGATACAATTGTAAATTTATAAAATTTAAAAACATTTTCATAGTTCTTAGCTCCATGATTGA
>JBOFRT010000446.1:0-8001 GCA_051651165.1 Cetobacterium sp. | reverse complement strand
CTGAGCCAGGATCAAACTCTTCATTCAATATATTTTAAGTCCTAAGACTTTCTTACACCTTTTAACCATCTAAATGGTTTTGCCATTACTGGCATTCTGTTATTTTCATAACTTCTGACTATTTTCTCTATTCGGTTGCTAATGTCCTTATCACTTATTCGTTGTTTGCGGTGTTTCCCGCTCACAAGAAATATAGTACCATAAATTTGAAACTTCGTCAACACTTTTTTTATTTTTTTATAAAATTATAAAATTTTATTAAATCTTCAGTATATTTTACTCTTTCAGAATAGTTATCTGGATATCTACTCTCTGCTGATTTCTCTATATATTCTTTGATGTCTGAAGGCATTTCATTCTTCTTTATTAACACGTTATATTCTTCTTTTTTCTCTTCGTTTATTTTTCTAATCTCTTCTGCTTTTTTTTGATTCTTCGATAATTCTTTTACATTATAATAGAAATTTTTATAAATAATCTCATAATCAGTTCCATATTTTTTTTCTAACCTTTTAACTTCATTGTCAATTTTATCTTCTGATAACCCCTCTTTTTTTCCTAAAGATAATATTCTATTGTAAGCTCTATTTTGATCTCTAACATACAGACTAGAATTATCTTTTGTAAAAGAATCTTTCTCTATATTATTACTAACTCTTTCTGGAACAACTGCAAAGCATAGTGTTGACATTAAAAATAATGATAACAAATATCTCTTCATAACTTTACCTCCTAAATTATATAAAAAAAGTCCTTGCGAGAAATTTCTCGCAAGGATTAATATTTTTCTAAATTTTATGAAATTAGAACTTTACGTTCATGCTTCCAAATGCAAATGGTTGCCATCTCCAGTCTTTAGCACTATCTTGACTTACGTTATCCCAGTTTCTGTATTCTGCTCCAACTCCAGCTTTTAAAGTTATCGCTGGTGTAAATTGATGAGTTGCAGTTACATCTAAAACTAATTGAGCTTCATATGTATTTCTAGATGTTTTTGAATATAATCCTTTTGGATAAACATTATCTACTGCTGGTAAATTCTTATTCGCTGCATCTTTTCCATAAGAATACATATCGTATTGTCTGAACTTATATGGATCTAATCCTGCTACCATATTGAAATCTAAGTTTGTTGCTTCAGTTGCATATAATCCAAATGATCTATATAAATATAACTCTACTGCTACATCAAATGATTTATCAGTTGTTGAAGTTGATTTGTCAAATGTAGAGTTAACTCCTGTTGCTCTATCATGATTATAGAAACTTTGCTCTAGGAATAGTGTTCCATCCCATGTGAATCCTAAAGGTAAATTACCTGCAAACTCAACGTTAGCTCCTAACATGTTTGTATAGTTTCCACCACCATTAGCTGGTAAAGAATGGTAAACTTTTGGTGCTACTACTACTGATGATAATAATGCTCCTGAGTTCTTATAAGCATTTACTCTTAACATGTACTCAAAGTTTTGAGAGTTATCTTCCTCATCTCTATATTGTACTCTTGATGTAAGAGTATCATTGTGTTTATAGAAGTATCTTAATCTAGTTTCAGTTCCAGTTCTCTTTGTACCGTTTGAATCATCACTTCTTTCTAGATTGTTATAATCTCTAATTCTTCCTTCTAATCTAGATTTTTCAGTCATTTGTACACCAAATGATGTTTGTAATCTAGAGTAGTTGTTCGAACCTTTATTCCAAGAATCTTGAGAGACGTTATTTAAATCATCTTTATCTCTATTTTCTGTTGGTACATAATCCTTATGCCCCTCAGTTGTTCCATAAGCTTTGTACTCTAATCCGATGTATCCAGTTGGTCTGAAAGCTTCTTCAACTACAACCTCAACTACAGGCTCAGCTACTACTACAACCTCTTTTGATACTTCTACCGGCGCTACTACAGCCTCTTTCGCAGATGCAGTTGCTCCAACTACTAATAAAGAACCTAATAAAAGTGCTAACTTTTTCATATAAATTCCCTCCAGTTAATTTTATTTTTTTTAGAAATCCCCGTTTTGAATTTCTCCCGTTATGTAGTTTATACAATATTTTAATTCATTTGTAAACATTTTTTTATTTTTTTCAAACTTTTTACAACTTTTTTACGTCCACATTTTTTCGCTTTTTTTAATGATTTTTTATCATTTTTTTAATCCAACTAAACTTTTTTGTAATTTTGTAAAGTATAACATCACTGAATATTTAGTCATCGCTTTTTTTGCATATATATTTTTTATTTTAAAATTCTATTATATATATCTATATCTCTCAAAATATTTTTTTGTAATTAATATTTTACACCTTCACTTTATTAAAAAAATTAATTAACTTTTAGAGTATTTTCAAATAAAAAAAAGCAGATACATAAATGTATCTGCAAAACTTCTTGAATAAAAACAATTATCTCTTTGAGAATTGTGGAGATCTTCTTGCTTTTCTCTTTCCGTATTTCTTTCTTTCTACCATTCTTGAGTCTCTTGTTAAGAATCCAGCTGCTTTTAAAGCTCCTCTTAAAGTCTCATCAGCTTCAACTAAAGCTCTTGATAATCCGTGTCTGATAGCTCCTGCTTGTCCAGCGTTTCCTCCACCGATTACGTTTACTTTAACTTCGAACTTGTCTAAAGTTTCAGTTAAGTTTAATGGTTGCTCAACGATTTTAGAAAGTAACTCTCTTCCACCGAAGTAATCTGCCATAGTTTTTCCGTTTATTTCAATTCCTTTTCCACCAGGGATAAGTCTTACTCTTGCTACTGAAGTTTTTCTTCTTCCAGTTCCTCTATATTGAATCATTTCTGCCACTGTCAATCCCTCCTAAATTAAAATTCTACCTTTACTGGTTTTTGTGCAGTATGAGCGTGCTCAGCTCCAACAAATATTCTTAGTCTTGTTAATTGCTCTCTTCCTAATCTGTTCTTTGGAAGCATTCTCTTAACAGCTAGCATTAAAGCTTCTTTAGGATTCTTAGCAAGAATCTCTTCTAATCTTCTTTCTTTTAATCCACCAGGGAATCCTGAGTGACTGTAGTATACTTTATCTGTTAATTTCTTTCCAGTTACAGCGATCTTCTCGATGTTTGTAACGATTACGAAGTCTCCTCCATCAATATGTGGAGTGTAAGAAACTTTATCTTTACCCATTAATTTCTTAGCTATTTCAGCAGCTAATCTTCCTAAAATTTTACCTTCTGCGTCGTATTGAACGAATTCTCTAACAACGTCTTCTTTTCTTTGCATTGCTGTGTATTTTTTCACGTTTTTTTTCCTCCTCGAAAATAGTTATATTTTTTTAATATAACGAACGGCGTTCCTTTGTGGGAAAGGATTTATTATACCTATCTATTATATCCACTTTTTCTTATTTTGTCAATTACTTTTTGAAGATTCCTAAAGGTTTTCCTAGAGGTAAAAACTCTCTTCCAAAAGTTTTATTTAATACGTTTGCAGCCGATCCGTAGAATGACATTAAAGCGATTAGTAACTCAGCTACTGATGCTAAAGTGTGCATTGCATGAGGAGCAATTCCAAATGCTGATCCAGCTAATCCTATGAATAGGAAATCGATTAATACAAATATTATTAATAAAGTTTTGTTTGTTTCAACTGATCCAAGTGTCATGTATAATGAGAAGATTAAATATCCTAAAAATACAAATCCAAAAGCCTTAGGGTCTGCTGCAGCTTTCATAGCCTCTCCAAATACTCCAAGTTGTATCATCCAACTCATTGCCATACCAAACCAGAAGAATGCATATCCTCCGAATGCTGTAGTTCCGAATACATTTCCGTGTTTAATATCGTTTAAACAAGCGATTAATTGAACAAAAGCTCCTAAGAATATTGCCCAAGGAATTACCATAGATACTCCACTTACAATTCCAAACTTATTTGCTGATGCTACTAACGTAACAATTGCAAGACCTAATAGTCCTAATGCTGAAGGGTCTGCTACTTCAATTTTTACATGATTGTTTTGATTCATTTTCTTTTTTTAGCTCCTTAATTAATTTTTTTTCGCAAGGAGTATTTTAACCTTTTAATAAAGCTTTGTCAACAAATACTTAACTTAATTTATTTTACTAAATTGTTAAAGCCGATGCCCCTTTTATTCCAGCATCATTTCCTAACTCTCCCAATTTAATTTTCAAGTTTTCGATTGTTATTGCAAGAGCATAGTTAGGTAGCTTTTCTTTAACTTTATCCAACAATATATCTCCTGCTAAAGCTACTCCACCAGATAAAATTATTACATCTGGATTGATGATATTTAAAACATTTCCAATTCCCATAGACAAGTACTCTGCTACATAATCGACAATACTCAGAGCAAACTCGTCACCTTTTTTAGCTTCATCAAATACGTGCTTAGCTTCTAATTTATTTAAATCACCATCTATAGCTTTATAAACTCCATTAGTTTTATTTATTTGTAATCTAGATAATGTTTCTCTTATCACTCCTGTTGCTGAAGCGTATGTTTCAAAACATCCCTTTTGACCACACCCACAAAGCTTACCCTCTTTTTCTAACTTCATGTGCCCTATCTCTCCACCAGCTCCTGTTGCACCTGAAATCAACTTTCCGTCTACAAATATTCCTCCACCAACTCCAGTTCCAAGAGCTATCGTTACACTTTTAGAATATCCTTTCCCTGCACCATAAAGAGTTTCACCAAGAGCTATTACATTTACATCGTTATCAAGTCTTGTTTTTACACCTGAAATCTCTTCCATTTTCTCGCTTATATTTATATTTTTTTCCCAAGGGAAATTAGCAAAAAACGCTACTTTCTTTTGATCTATAACTGGCCCAGGGATCCCCATTCCAATTCCTTTTATCAAATCTCTACTTATATCTAACTCTTCAGCCATCTCTAAAACAGTTTCCCATATTTTATTAAGTGTATAATCAACACCCTCTATTGAATCTGTTTTTATACTCGTACTTTTCAAAATATCACCTTGGTCATTTAATAACCCTATTTTACTGTTTGTTCCTCCGATATCTACCCCTACAAAATAATTCATCTAAAAATCTCCCTCCTAGTCATAAATTTCTCTATATTTTTCTTTTAAATACTCTATATAATAATCTGGATTTAATTCCTCTCCAGTTATTAGAACCATCAGTTCTTTTGGTGATTTCAACTTTCCAAACTTATGAATCTTTTCTACCAACCATTTTTTTATATCCTTTAACTCTCCTCGTTCTAAAGCTCCCTCTATATTAATCTCTTTTTTCATAGCTCTCAAAATCTGAATTGAGTATACATTCCCTAATGCGTATGATGGAAAATATCCTATAAGACCACAAGACCAATGAACATCTTGTAAAACTCCCTCTGAATCTGTTGCTGGAACAACTCCTAAATACTCCTTCATTTTTCCATTCCATATCTCAGGTAAATCTTTAATCAAATACTCTCCTGACAAAATACCTTTTTCAATCTCATATCTTATCATTATATGTAATGAATATGTTAACTCATCCGCTTCAACTCTTATAAATGAAGGTGAAACTTCATTTATACCTTTATATATCTCATCTAAAGTTAAATTTTCTAACGCTTCATATTTACACTTACTTTTATTTAAAAATCCATACCAAAACTCTCTACTTCTTCCAATTACATTTTCATAAAATCTAGACTGCGATTCATGAATCCCCATAGAAGCTCCATCTGCTAATAAAGTATCTTTTATCTCGTCTCCAATATTTTGCTCGTATATCCCATGTCCACCTTCGTGAATTGTACTATATACACTTGAAAATGGTAACTCTTCAAAATATCTTGTTGTCAGTCTTACATCATTTTTATCAACTGTTAAAGTAAATGGATGAGCACTCTCCGATAAAATTCCTTTTTCTAAATCAAACCCTATATATTTTAGTATCTCTTCTGAGAATCTCTTTTGCTCTCTTTTATCAACTTTAAAATTAAGTTTTTCTGAAAATTTTCTATCTCTACTTTTAATCTCTTTTAGTAAAGGAACAATCTCTTTTTTCAACTCTGCAAAAAACAAATCTAACTTCTCTACATTCATCCCTTTTTCATAATCATTTAAAATAGTAGAATAAATATCACCTTCTACTTTTCGATACTGAATAAATTTTTTATTAAAATTAAAAATCTCCTCTAAAACAGGTGCAAAACTCTCAAAATCATTTTTCTCACGAGCTACTTCCCAAATCCCTTGAGCTTTTGCTGTCAGCTCAGAATAAGCTTTATACTCATCTGCTGGAATAACCTTTATTTTCAAAATCTCTTCCTCAAGCTGCTCTATCTCTTTTTTCGTTATCTCATCTAATTCGTTTTCTTTCTCCTTCAATACCTCAATCATTTTCAAAAATTTTTCTGATGTAGTTAAATTATAACTTCTTAAACTCAATTCTCCTATCATTTCAGAGAGTAATTTATAACCACCCTTTGGTGTTTGTGTCTCCAAATCCCACTGAAGCAGGGCTAACATTGAATCAATCATTTTCTTCTCTTTAATCATCTCTCTAAAACTAATTATATTTTTTTCCATAATTCACCTCACCATCTTTTTTCTAATTATATTTAATTTTTCTAACTTTAACAAGATTTTTCCTGCTCTTATTGATAATTTTATAAAAATAATGTAAACTTAAATGTAAAATATATTAAAATTAAAAGGAGTGCTTATGAAAAGAAGTATATCTGGTATCCAACCAAGTGGAATTTTACACTTAGGTAACTATTTCGGTGCCATGAAACAATTTATAGAAAACCAAAACAACTACGAAGGATTTTACTTTATAGCTGACTACCACTCATTAACATCACTTACTGATCCAAAATCTTTAAGAGAAAACTCATACAATATAGTTTTAGACTATTTAGCTTTAGGACTTGATCCAGAAAAATCAACAATTTTCTTACAATCAGATGTTCCTGAGCATGTTGAATTGATGTGGTTACTATCTAATATAACTCCTGTTGGACTTTTAGAAAGAGGTCACTCATATAAAGATAAAGTTGCAAAAGGATTTACACCTAACACAGGACTTTTAACTTATCCTGTCCTTATGGCTTCTGATATCTTATTATACGATGCTGATGTTGTTCCTGTCGGTAAAGATCAAAAGCAGCATTTAGAGATGGCTAGAGATATTGCTATCAAGTTCAATCAACAATATGAAGTTGAACTATTCAAACTTCCTGAACCTCAAATTTTAGAAAGTTTAGCTGTTATTCCTGGAACTGACGGTCAAAAAATGAGTAAATCTTATGGAAACACAATTAACATGTTTGCTTCTAAAAAAGAGTTAAAAAAGCAAGTTATGAGTATCGTAACTGATTCTACTCCTTTAGAGGAGCCTAAGAACCCTGATAACAATATTGTAAAACTTTATGAATTATTTGCTACTAAAGAAGCGGTTGAAGAGATGAAAGCGAAATTTGTTGCTGGAAACTACGGTTATGGACACGCTAAAACTGAACTTTTAAATGCCATTCTTGATTACTTTAAAGACGCAAGAGAAAAAAGAGAAGAGTTAGCTAACAATATGGAGTATGTTGAAGAAGTTTTAGCTAAAGGAGCAACTAAAGCTAGAGCTATTGCTAGAGAAAAGCTTACTGCTGCTAAAATTGCTGTTGGATTAGCTGGAAACGCTTATAGAAAATAGATATATAATATAGTAGGAAAACAAAAAAGACAGCTTTTGCTGTCTTTTAATTTTATTATTTATGGCGCACCCGAGAGGAATCGAACCCCTAACCCCCTGATCCGTAGTCAGGTGCTCTATCCAATTGAGCCACGGATGCACATTTTAGTTATAAAAAAAAGGTAGTTATTCTACCTTCAGTTATCTTTATAATGGCGGTGAAGGTGAGATTTGAACTCACGGTACGGGATTAACCGTACTCTCCCTTAGCAGGGGAGTGCATTAGGCCACTCTGCCACTTCACCATCCTTTATGGCGGAAGGTCAGAGACTCGAACTCTGAAGTCTTGCGACGCCGGTTTTCAAGACCGGTTCCT
>JBOFRT010000445.1:0-1363 GCA_051651165.1 Cetobacterium sp. | reverse complement strand
AAGAAGTGTAACTTTGCTTTTTCTCTTTCGTTTATTATATCATCTACCAACTAAAATCACCTTCTATAAAAAATTTATTTTTATTAATAATTATAGCATATAAAATCAAAAAAGTGATATAATTAAATATAACATTAATACAACGGAGGTTCTATGAGATTTAGACTTTTTCTGTGTTTTATCTTTGTAATTTCACTTAATATTTTAGCACAAAATAAAACTATTACTATTTCTGGATTTGTTACTGATAAAGAGTTTAGATTAGGAGATGCCACTGTATGCTTTTTTAATAGTTCTAACCAAGTTAAATGTATAAAAAGTGATATTAATGGAGAATTCTCTATAGAGTTACCTGAAAATAAATATAGAATTACTGTAAAAAAAGATGGGTATACATCATTAATTGGAGATAATTTTTTTGTTGATTATATTTTTAATCCTCCGCAAAGTTTAGTTTTAAATATGACTGATAATAAAATATCAATTTACGGCAAAGTTATAAATAATTTTGGAGAACCTATTAATGATGCTCAAGTTAAAGTTAAAATTGGAGAAAATCTCTTAGATATAAATACAAATACAAATGGTGTTTTCTTTTTTCAAGGTCATGTTGGATTAATATCAATTTTTGCTCAAAAACCTGGTTTTTATGGAAATGGTGTTTCTATGTTAATTCAGAATGAAAAATTTATTAATGATATTTCAATTGTTCTCGAAGCTAAAACATTCTATATATCTGGTGCTCTAGTTCAGGGAAATAATTATCTAAAAGAAGTTGAATTAGAATTAATAAATGGTAGTAACAATAAAATTATAGCTACATTAAAAACTTCTAAAGATGGACTTTTTGAATTTAGAGATATTTTAAACTATGAAAAAGCATATTTTAGAGTTCCTAGTCTAGGATATCAAAGTGCTTCTTTTTCCATCAATAAAGACTTAAGACAATTTAATATATTTGTAAATTAAAAAGAAGCTCATTTTTGAGCTTCTTTATTTTTATTATTTTTTTAATCTCTTATTTAATTCTTCAGCTTGCTTTTCAAATCCTTTTTTTCCTAATAAAGCAAACATATTAGCTTTATACGCTTCTACTCCAGGTTGATCAAATGGATTTACTCCAAGTAAATATCCACTTACTCCACAAGCTTTTTCAAAGAAATAAAACATATATCCTAAATGATATGGTGTTGCTTCTGGTAAGTTTACTATTAAATTAGGTACGCCTCCATCTACGTGAGCTAAAACTGTACCTTGAGCTGCTTTTTTATTTACAAAATCCATTCCTTTTCCTGCTAAATAGTTTAATCCATCTAAATCTAATTTATCAGCTTCTATTATCACATCGCATTCAGGTGTTTCT
>JBOFRT010000444.1:0-6412 GCA_051651165.1 Cetobacterium sp. | reverse complement strand
AGTAACTTCTCTTAAGTTTCTAGAAAATATATAATTTTTTTCTCTATTTTTAGTTTTAACCATTGGTATCATTCTAATTTTTCGCGTATTAAATAAAATTAATATATCTTCCCAAGAGTTTTCAACAGAATTTATAACTTCAAAATTTAATCCACTTAAATTTGAAAATCTCTTTAATAAATTAGGGAATGAACCTATATATTCTTTTTTATCTTTTAAATAATAACTCCATTTTTGTTCAAACTCTATTCCAACTGGAATTGTTTTATTTTTTTCTATAAATTCCTTTTCATTCATTGATAAGGAGTTAAAAAAAATATTTTTTTGAATTTTTATTTTTCTTTCTGATAAAAAAGTATTAATTAAATCTTCATACTTCTCTTTAATTGAATTATTTATAATACCAAGTAGTTCCTTATCATTAATAGAAATTCCAATTACTACATTTGGTAAAGTTGCAATTTTTCTTTTATTAATATAATTTATAGCTTCATTTGATGTTAATAAATTATATTTTAATAAATTTATATTTTCTAACTCTTCTTTTTTTAAATTTAAAGTATTAATTTTGTAATTTTCAAAAAATTCTTTATAAATTTCATTATTTTCAATGATATTATTATATTTTTTATTTGATTTTTCTTCACTATTTTTCGTTATTAAATATAAATCTTCATTATATATTGGAACTGAAAATAATATATTATTTAAACTTTTTGTACTTTCAAATACTCCACCTAATATATCATTGTTGTTTATTTTTTTTATTTTACTTAAATCCTCTATTTTTACTTCTACATTTAAGTTTAAATATTTTTCAAAAAGCTCTAATATTAAATTATTTAAACTAATCATATTAATAACTTCATTTTTATAATTCTTATTATCCAAAATTAATATTAAATTTTTTTTTCTATATTTTTCTAATATTATTTCCTCTTGTTTAGACTTTGGAATATAAGCTTCTTGTGCAAATATTAAACTTGAAATAATAACAAATAAAAATATCCTCATAATTTTTCTCCTCATAATTTTCTAAATAAAAAAGCTACAGTTAATTAACTGTAGCTGGCTACCATTTAACAGGTCCTATAGCTTTGCGTCATAAAGTTTCCTTTATTTTGCCTATTCTTTGAATTCTTTAATCGAAAATCCTTTTATTTTTTTTGCCTCATACATTGCTTTGTCTGCTTTTTCAAAAGCTTTTTCTAAATTTTCTTTATTTGTTTTCATATAATATCCTATACTAAAATAAACATTATATTTTTTTAAAATAGCTGATTCTTTTCCATATTTTAACAATTCTTTTGCTTTATCAATAAAATCTTTTTCTTGATAAAATAGATAAAATTCATCTCCAGAAATTCTAAAAGAATTCTCTTTTGGAAAAACTTTTAATAATATAAGAGCCATTTCTTTTAAAATAGAATCACCTATACTATGACCATAGATATCATTTGCATTTTTAAAATTGTCTAAATCAATCACAATTACAATTCCATTCTCATAATCTTTCTTTTGACATACTTCATTAAACAAATATCTATTTTGCAAATGAGTTAATTGATCATACTTTAAAACCTTTGTTAAATTTTTTTGAAGTAATATTTTTAACAATAATAAAAATATTATTGGAGTTATTATAACTATCCCTAAAAATATTATCATCTCATTCTTTTTTTGCTTTTTTTTGATTATCAATAAATTTTCTTTTTGGTTATTTTCACTTTCCAATCTTGCTTGTACTCTATCTATATCTCCAACCACAGATATAGCTTTATCAAAAATATTTTTTAAAAATACATCTTCTTTTCTAAATGCAAAATTTATAGATATATTTTTTATTTTTGTATCTTTATGTTCCTTTAAACAATTAAAATCACTTAAAGGATATGGTGTTATAATATAACCTACTTCATTATTTGTAATTCCTTTAAATAAATTATATGTTGAAGAATAGGTTATAATATCTTCCTCAGGAAAATAGGAGTTTCCTATATCATGTGATTTTCCATCTTTTAAAACTCCAACTTTATTATTATTACTTTTTTTATGATTCATTAAGTACATTGGAATATAATCAACTTCTTTTGTAAAAATATAATCCTTTTTTCTTTCTGTTGTCTCTGAAAGAGTTAAAAATTTGTATTTCCCATTTTTAAATTCAGATAGAACCGTTGAAAAATCATCTGAAGGATATATTTCTGATATAATTGGGACACCTATTATATCAGATATTTTTTTTATATATGATGGTAAAATTCCAATAAAACTTTTTTTTTCTTTTAAATATATACTTAATGTTATATCATCTTCTAACGCTGTAATTATTTCTTTTTTATTTTCTAAATATATTTTTTCTTCAGTAGTTAATTTTTCTAAAAATCGTTGACGTTGATAATAATTTGGTAAATGATCAATATAATCAACTATTTTTTCTCTATATTTTTCCTTAAGTAAATTATTAACTTTTGGAATTAAATAACTATAACTTTTATTAACTCCAATACAAACTGGTCCTAAATATGAAATTAACAATCTATTTTGAGCTTTTATTGCTTCAAATTCAGAATCTAAATATATAGCATTTTCATATTTAGTTATATCTTCAACAGGAATTAAATCTACATGAATTTTATTTTCTTTTATATAATCCTTTAAAAGCTCCAAAGCTAACTTGTCATTTCTTTTATAATAAATAATTTCATTTTCTAAGTCTTTATAACTTTCTAATCTTTTTAATTTAGATGCTATATATAAATTTTCAATAAATAATGGTTCTGACAAAACTATATTATCTAAACTTTTATAATTATTTTTTAAAATTAAATTTACCGCGTCTATTCTTTCCTCTTTTAAACTTTTATAATTTTCATCTCTTGTATTTTTTATTTCTTTAATATTCAATTTTAAATCATTTTTAAAAAGATCTTCTATGTGATCATTTAGAGATTTTTTATTTATTTTTATTTTAATATCTGAATAATTTTGAATGCCTAAATTAAATATTTTATCATCTGCAAATAAACTAACAGAAAACAACAATACAATTATTAAATATTTTGTATTTGATTTCAATTCTAACTCCTTTTAAAATCTACTCAGTTTAAAGTTAAAAAATAATGTATCCATTATATTAATATCTTGTTCTAAAAATTTGGAAAATTTATATTTTTATAATTAAATTTATCTTTTCAAAAAATCATATTGCTCTAATTCATAAAAATCATTAAATATATTGCTACTAGTTATTTTTATAATTGGAATTTCTAGTTTTTTTATATTTAGATTTCCTAAAATTAGTACAAATTTTAAATCTAATTCTTTATTTAAAGCTTCACTTAATTCATAACCATTAATAATTTGTGATACTTTTATATAAAAATTTCGCTCTATAAATTTTAAAAGTATTTTTCCATAAATATGATTAAATGAATCATCTACAATAATAATTTTTTGATATTTTTTATTTTGATAAATAGTATTATTTAATATATCTTTTATAAATATTGTTAAATATAAAATATCTTCTACATAAAATTTTGGTATAATATTTCTAATAACATGAGTTATATATATATAATATTTTTTATAATTTTTTTCAAATTTATGATTCTCTTCGTTGTCTATAAAATTAAATTCTGTTTTAAATTTTCCAATTCGTATAATATTTGATAGTTTCATTAGTGACTCACTATCAAGACTAATTTTTTGATTTAATTTTCCTTCTAAATTTTCTAAAAATATTTTCACTTCATCTTCTAAGTATTCTTCATATACTTCTTTATCAAAATATAGAAAAATTTCTGAAATTAAATCTAATTCATATATTTTTAATTTATCTAATCCACTAGTTTTTAAAAAATTGCTTAATAAATCATAATGTTTATTTTTTATTAATTTTTTTGAAGTAACATAATTTTGAGTTTTAAATTCAATTTGTTTCTCTCTAATTTCATGAACTAATATTATTGATACAATTTTATAAAAGTATTCTTTTGGCAGTTTTAAGTTCATTCTATTTAGTAATTTTAAAACAATTTTTTCTATTAATTTAATTTCTTTTTTATCAATATTATCATTAATTAAATTTATAAATAATTTATGACAACTATTTTTTTCTATTAAATACTTTGTTAAATAATTTGCAAATAATTCTCTTATTGTTTTCTCTTCTCCTACTAAAAAAATACCCTTTGATGGTAAACTATTTAATTCTAAATTATATTTTTTTAAATAATCTTTTAATTTATTTATATCATAATTTAAAGTTCTACGAGTTAAATTTAACTCTATAAAATTACTATTTAACCTAATTTTATTAGTAAAAAATAATTTCAAAAGTATGTAGTCCCTTCTTTCAATAGGCCTAAGAGGAGCATGGGTTAACAATTTTTTTATTTTTATAAATTCTCTTTCATCTATATATAAATAATTCTCTTCTTTTATTATTCCATTAATCTTATAGTTTTTTAAAAACATATTTATTGTATCTACATTCATCATAATAGATCTTCTTTTCAATTTTAAAATTACTTCTAATTCCAAAATATTATATTTTTTTAAGGTTAAAAAAATATTTAAAATTTGTAACGACTTTTTGTTTAAAAACATTTTTAGAAAACATTTTTTATAAAAAATATTTTCATTTCACCTCTTTTTTTTTGTGTTTTTTAATTAAATTCCATATTATTTTTCTTTAGTTTTATAAAAAGCTCAAGATTTCTAATCAATCTAAAATAACTACTTTCTATTTCGAAAGATAAATCATCTTTTAAAATATTTTTTTCAATTAATTTTTTAGATATATCTATTTTTTTTAAAAGTAAATTATAAGTATACTCATTTTCTTTATTTGATGATAATTCTATAAAAATATATTGAATTTCTTCTGACACTATACGTTCTAAATTAACTTCTTTTAAGCAATCATTGATCTTTATCAATGATAAATATTCTGAATATTTATTATTGTAATTTTTATCAATATTTTTCTCTTTGAAAAAAAAATTATTTTCTTTTTCAACTTGAACTAAAATTTTACACTCATCTAGTTGATTCTTTACTTCTTGAAAAAGCTCATCTTCTTCTAAAAATATTGTTTTTTCTAATATCTTTTTATATTTTACCTTTTTTGAAAACACTAAGAAAATATCTTTCATAATAGAATCAATTTCATCAAGTCTACTTAAAATTTCATTATTTTGACTCGGCATATATAGTTTAAAAAAAATAGCAATACCTATTCCTATAATCAATAAAAAATACTGATCTAGAATAAATAAAAAATCTGTATCCTTTTTTAATAAAAAATGAGTTGCTAAAACAATATTCGTAAAAAACCCTTGAATTAAATTAAATCTTATACAAATTGGTAAAAATATAGCAGAAAATATTGCTAAGGATATTGAGTTATAATTACATATTTTAATAATAATAGCAGATAAAAGAACTCCAAAAGAAGCAGCTATTATTCTTTCCATTGAACTTCTAAAAGAGGACTTTCTTGTGCTTTGTAAACTCAATATACAAATTGTAGCAGCTGAATATTCATAATCTAGTGAAAAATATTGTGCAATAATAACTGACACATATGGACCAAAAACATTTTTAAAAACTTCATGCTTTTGATAATTTGTTAACTTATTAAATAACACTCTAATCCTCCTAAATTAAAAAACTTTTTAAAAATTATATACTACGCTAACTCCACTTTGTGGTTGTAATTTCCAATCTTTCTCTGTATCTCCCCAGACTTGGTTTGAGTACTTAACTTGTGCAAAAATAGAGAATGATAAATCATCAGTATAATTATAAGTTAATTCTAATTGAGGTAAAGCAAATACTGAATAAGTATCTTTATAATTTCCACTATCTACTGCTGGTCCTAACCACTCATACATTTGGTTTCCTACAATGAACGGATCCCATGCAGCACTTCTGTTAGATGAAATATATGGGTCAAATCCTCCAGTAAAGTTAAATGTTAATGATGTTTGATCATTAAATTTATACAGCTCTTTTGAATAACCTAACCAAGCTAAAATCATAAAATAGTTTGCTGTATCATAGCTCTGATTACTATTTCCTATTTCAAAACTTCCATTATACCACTCTCTAAATGCATATGCATTAAATGTAAATGTAAAATCAGCTGGTAATTGCCAATTTGTTAATAAGCTTAAGATACCAGTATTAACATGACCTGATGGCCCTTTTGTACTCCATCCATAGATATACATTGGTGATATTGCAAATTGTGTTGCTTGAACATATTGTCCTTTTGGTATATACTCAGAAAAATCAAATGCTGTTTGAGCTAATACATAAGTTTGATTAGTTCCATTAAATTCAGCTTCATTTTCTACCATTAAAGATGATGTCCATTTAATTTTTGAATTCTCTATCATAC
>JBOFRT010000443.1:0-2900 GCA_051651165.1 Cetobacterium sp. | reverse complement strand
TGGATATGAAAAATTTTCGAATTCACTAAAAATAGAGGAGAATAGTAGTGAAACTACGATAGAATTTGAAAAGTTTTATGGTAATAGTTTTGAGTTATCTTTATATGGACCAATAGAACAAAATGGAAGTATTGAAGTTATAGAAATTCCACAAGATGAATTTTATGCAAATGAAGATATAGATGTAAGAATTGATAAATCAATAATTACTGCTAAAAGTTTATGTGGTCAATACTCAAATAATTCTCCAATATATGCAATTGATAATAATTCAGAAACTACATTTCATAGTGCAGACTATAGAAATTATGGTACTGGAGAGTATGGAGATTTTACTTTAGAATTAGATAATGTAAAATTAATAAATAGGGTAAAGTTCCAAACAAGATCTTCGTATAATGGAAGAATAAAAGCATATGAAATTTTATATAAAACAAGTAGTACTGAAGAGTGGAAAAAGGTTTACGAACAATTGGCAGAAGAAAGTGGAGATTTTAGAGAGGCAGCATTTAAACCAGTTTTAGCATCAGAAATATGTATTAGAGTAACAGATGGTCATAATTATTTCGTAGTTTTTCATGAAATAGATTTATTTAAATATAATACTTTAGAGGAAAAAATTTCAAATCTTTTTACTGATGAAACACAAACTGTTATAAAAGATAGTGTAACTTTAGAGGATATTGAAAATTTAGAAATTGGATTGATAACAGAAAGTTATATAAATACTTTGAAAAAAGCAAAAGAATTATATATTGATTCTTTGATACCAGAAGAGTTTGAAGTTCCATTAAGTGAGAATACAGTTTTAGATGAAATTGTATTTGTGTGTGAGCAAAGAATATTGAGAGTGTGTTTATCATATGAAAATTCATTGGGAAAAAATGTAGTAATAAGATGTAATCCAGTGATAGATGAAGAAAATATAACACTAAATTTTAGAAAAATTTTGACTAAAAAAGCAAAAATTTTAATGTACGGCGCTGATAGAATACATAAAGTAAAAAATAATAGTTATCTATTATCAGAGTTTTGTATAAATGAAGATATTGATACAAGAGTAAGCGTTGAAAATTTACAAGTTTCATCAAATAATGAAGATTCATCTTATCCATTAACAAATATGTTTGATAAAGATATCGATACAAGATTTCATAGTAGAAATTATAATGATTATGTTCAGGTAAATCTAAAGTTAGATAAAGAATATCTAATTGATAGATTGAGACTTATAAGTTTTAGAAGTAATACTTCTGGACTTATTAATAAATTTAATGTATTAGTGAAAGATTTAAATCAAGAGAACTGGATTGAATTTGGAAGCTATGATGTTGAGTCTTATAAAAACGAGTGGTTAATGGTTGAAAATATACCTTATTTAACTGATGAAATATGCGTAAGAGTTGAAGATTCAGTTAATAAATGGGTTATAATAAATGAATTAGAACTATTTATACATAATTTACTAGAAGATAGTATAAATAATCTTTTTGAAGATTCAAATTTTGTAAGTTTGAAACCTGAGATAAAATATGAAGAAATTTTAGAATTAGAAAAAAAATGTCTTGTAACAAAAGAATATAAAGAAAAAATAAAAAAAGCTAAAAATATTTATTTAAAAAGAATACAACCTATTTCTTTTAAAATAAAAAATAATAGTTGTGAAATATTAAATTCTATTGATGTTTTACTTAGGGAAGAGGCTGATTTCATATATGATATAAAGTTATTCTTTAAAAATCATTTTTCTGAATTAGAAGAGATTGAGGAAAAAATTATAAGTTTAAATGAAAATGGAAAAATAAAGGTACAGTTTTCAGAAATATTTACAGATGAATTAAAAGTGGAAGTTTATATAAATGAATATGAAAAATGGAAAATAAATTGTATTCATTTAGGGGAAGTTGAACAAAGTTTATACTATAATTTAACAGATACTTCAAATAATTATCCAATAGAGAAAATAGAACTTAACACAACATGTGGTTACCCTGGAGCTATAGGATCTATGATTGATGGAAATCTTGATACTTACTATCACTCATCTGGATTAGGAGAGATATTTTTCACTTTTGAAGATAGAAAAGTTATAGAAAATTTTACATTTGTATCAAGACATGCTAATGGGTCTAATGGAGTTGTATATAAAGCAACATTATATTTTAAAAGTGAAGAAAAAAATGACTGGAAATTACTACAGGTTTATGAGACAGAAAGTCCAATAAGAGGAGAGAATATAATTATATTTCCACCAGTATTAGTAAAAGAAATCTGTATTAAATTTGAAAGAACACAAGCAAACGTTGTCGTTCTTAATGATATAAAGTTTGATATATATAATAAACTAAATGAAAATATAGAAAATTTATTTGAAGATAAAATTTTATATAAGACTTTAAATAGAGGAGTAAAATTATCTACTATAGAGAAATTTAGAGCAAAGATATCGACAAATAAAATACTATTAGCTAAACTTTATATAGCAGAGTCTATTTTAAAAAATAAAAATGAATTGCCTTTTGAAACTTATAAAATAAAGAGTATACCTCAAGATACAAACTATTATTTTAATCCTTTGAGAACAAATGGAACAGGAGATATTTCATTAACTCCATATTACATAGAGCCTAACAAAGATTATGTTATTGTATGTAGCAAAGATTTAAATGCTCATATAGTTTTAAGAGAAAATAAACCTCAAGCAGAGCATTCATTTACTTTAAAAAGAGGTATTAATATAATAAATTTAGGAGAAATTACTGGACAATTAGTTTTAACAGGAACTAGAAAAGATTTAATAGAGATCTATTCTTTAAATGAAAAAAATGCGATAGTATATAGATATGGAATTACAAAAGAGGAAGAGTTTTATAAAATCCCAAATAACACAACTTTAATAG
>JBOFRT010000442.1:0-1041 GCA_051651165.1 Cetobacterium sp. | reverse complement strand
TCTGGTCTTGGACCTATAAAACTCATGTCTCCCTTCAAAATATTCCAAAATTGAGGAAGCTCATCTAATTTTGTTTTTCTCATAAACTTACCAATTGGTGTGATTTCACTAGAACTGCCTTTTATTTGTACTGTATTCTTTTCTCTTAACTCATTACTTACCATGCTTCGAAACTTATAGATACTAAACTCTCTCATTGCTTTAGTAAGTCTTTTTTGAGAAAAAAGTATAGGTCCTGGTGATGTAACTTTTACTATTGCTGCAATTATCAACATTATTGGCGCAAATACTATTAACCCTACTAAAGATGCTACTATATCAAATAACCTTTTCATCTTATATCCCTTTCTATTATTAATCCTCTTTTTACTACTTCTCCCATATCTATATAAACCTGCTCTTTTACAGTAACGCCGCTTCCTAAAAGAACTCCATACGACAGATGAGAATAGTTCTCTAATATACAATCATGTTCAACTATGCTACTTGTATTTACTATTATACTATTTCCTAATCTACTCTTGGAATTAATAACTACATTAGCTCCTATAAAACACCCTTTTCCTATTTTTATATCACTACATACATAAGCAGTGGGATGTATTATTGTAATCAGATTTTCTATTTTAACTTTTTCACTTAATTCTTTTCTAAAACTATTATTTCCAATAGCTATATGAAATTTAAACTCTTTAAATTTTTCTATATCCGAAATTGTTCCAAGTCTTGGAACACCTAAAGTATCCTCTATATTCGTATCATCTAAAAATCCTATTATTTCTAAATTAGGATTACAAAGAGCTGAATCTATAACAACTCTTCCATGACCTCCAGCTCCTATTATTATAACTTTTTCCATTATATAACCTTTTTTTCTTGTGGTGGCTCTTTATATGTTACTACAAATTTTTTCATTAACTCTTTCAGTTCATCCTTCTTAGGATTTTTTACAGCTTCACTTAATATTTTTAAATGTTCATCTAAATCTATATCAGTTTCATCTATATGAGTTATAAATATTTTATTATTTTCTGTTTTTTG
>JBOFRT010000441.1:0-1303 GCA_051651165.1 Cetobacterium sp. | reverse complement strand
TATAGGGGCGAAAGACTAATCGAACCATCTAGTAGCTGGTTCTCTCCCAACAATCTTAGCCGGAGATCGTGGGGCCAGTGCTGAACACCATGGGTCCACGACACCTAAGGGGCGGGGGTGTCGGGTGTCAGCCGTGGCTGGTGGTTCGGTCGGTCGACCTAGAAAGGATGGTTGGGCGGGCTGAGTGTCAGCCAGTCGGGATCAGGACCCCAGGGTATGGGCTATTCTCCGGTTCACGCTGAGCCATCCATCTTGAGCCCGAAACTGTGGCCGGCGTAGAGCAGTGGCGGGTGAAACTTGGCACCTGCGGTCCCTCGGGGCGGCAGTGTCTATGGACTGACTCCACCAAGCTCCCAGCTGACAGTGTGGTGGTCAGGTGGGGCCCTCCTTCCGGGGGCCCCCACGGGCCAACCCCACAGCTCTCCCTTCCCAGCCTCCTGGGCGAAAGCAGGTGTGCGATTGAAGGTATCGGTGTCGGAAGGAAGGATCATTGAAGGTATCGGTGGCGTGTGGAAACTAGACGGTATCGGTGACGTACGAAAACTGACACCAGTAGGTGTCAGTTGAATGTAGTAAATTGGCCTCTTGTGGACGCCTCGATGGACCGGGTCCCGCAGGAGCTCCTCTCATAAAGGGAACAACCGCTGGTTGCCCCATGGGGGTGACCCTGCTCAGGTCACCCCACAAAGCAGGCGGCATGGCTCATGTGGCGTGTCGGCGGGCACATTGACGTGGGTGCGATAGAACTTCGCACCCCGTCATGCTAAAGTGCTCGTTGGATACAGTTGCAGGGAATGTAGAACCTCCGGGTCTGGGCGTCCCTGGACTATCGCGTCCCTACCCGGAATTGAAGGGGACTGCACCGACCGGGGCAGTCCGTTGCGGGGGGCGCGACGCCGGGGCCGTCGCGAGGCGGGTGAGAAGTATACACCATCTGCACGTCCACTCCAACGCTTGCAACAAGGAAAAGCACCGGAAGGGCGTATAAGGGTGACACGGCACCCGGTGAGGGGCTGCAGAAGCTGGGGCCCGGTCTGCCTTGGCGACTACGGTAGGCCGGTCCCATGGGGGTTGGGGCCGGCCGGTAATACTGCTGGAGGACGGGCAAGGCGAGAGGGGCAAGGTGGGGAGGGCCAACGGTAGCTCTCGTAGCGCCGGCCCTCTCTCCGACCCCCTCTCCTCCAGCACAATTGGAACTCCCCCCGAGTACCGCCGGAGCACTCCCGTTAGGTTCTCAAGGGACTTCCCTTCGGGGTATGGCCGTGAGTTTAATGACCTTCCCCTCTAGGGTTGGCGCCTTTCC
>JBOFRT010000440.1:0-1485 GCA_051651165.1 Cetobacterium sp. | reverse complement strand
ATTTTCATTTTGATGGAGATTTAATAGGAGATGAAGAATATCAAATTTTTAAAATAGATTTAGAATTAAGAGAAAATTTTTCAGAAAGAAAGATTAATCTTTTAAAATTAATGAGAAGTATTTTAAAAGAAAAAGCACATAGTATTTACGAAGATATTAATATCTATGGAACTAAATCGTACCATTCAATTTGGGAAAATGTTTGTCAAAATGTTTTAGGACATGATTCTACTCTTAGAAAAAATATTCCTAAACCAAATTGGAAATCTGTTAATAATGAAGAAGATAACTACAGTAGTTCTTTTATTCCAGATATTGTATTTGAAGAAAATAATGATTTACATATATATGATGCTAAATATTATGAAACAGAATTTGATGAAAAAGGAAAACTAAAAAATAATGCTCCTGGAATAGGAGATATAGGTAAACAATTTTTATATGAAGAATCATATAGAGCATACTATAAAAAAGTAGGAATTGAAAAAACTAGATATTATAATGCTTTTTTGTTTCCAACAGAAGAAACACAACATAGTTATATAGGAGAAGTTTCTTTTGAAATCTTCCAAGGAAAAAAAATCAAATTATTTAAATTATCTACAGAAAAAATGTATAAAAATTATTTGAAAGATTTAAAATTGAGGAAAGAGATTAATGATATTAGAAAAAATTAAGGTAATAGCTGGTGATATTACAAAATTAAATGTAAATGTTATAATAAATTCTGCAAGAATGTAATAAAAATATTTAGTACAAAAATTAAAACATAAGAAGGAGGAATAGGTAGATACATTTAAGTATTTATCAAATATGTAAAATATGAACTTAAAAGATTTACAACAAAAATATTGGAGTACTTTCATAAAAGTAGCTTTAATAAAAAGAAAATTATCTTCAGATGAATATAGACTAGTTAAAACGGCAGGTATAGATGTTGCTATTTGTAAAGATTATCACTTATATATTTCTATAGATAGTAGAAAAAAAACTTTAACTATAAAGGTTTATATTGATAGTAATAAAGAGTACTATAAACTTTTTGAAAGTAAAAAATTAGAAATAGAAGATCAAATTGATTCTAAATTAGAATGGAGAAATTTAGAGGATAATAAATCAAGTATGATTATGAAAAGTGTGGAATTTGATATATATAATGAGGAGTCATAGGGCGATTCAATAAATTACTTATTATCAGAAATTCCTAAGTATATAGATGTTTTTAAAAAATATGAGTATAGTATTTAGTTTTGTTTAAATAAAAGATTAAAATAAAATACATAAAAACCTGAGAAAGAATCTCAGGTTTTTATTTTAGGACACTCAAATTTTAGAAAAAAAGTAGGTTAGTATAATTATATTTTTTAAATTTCTTCAATTATTTCATCTTTAGAAAGTCTTGATTTTGGAAGAGCAGCATTAAAATCATCACTTGCATGATATCCTAAAGCTACAACAAAAGAAGCTGTAAATCCTTTTTCTCTA
>JBOFRT010000439.1:0-2089 GCA_051651165.1 Cetobacterium sp. | reverse complement strand
CTTTAATCATCTTAGGATCAGAAGCCCTTGCAACTCCACCATTGGCTCTAATATCAGCAGGGACTCTTTCTAGTGCCATAACAGCACAAGCTCCAGCTTTTTCAGCAATAATAGCTTCCTCAGGAGTAGTAACATCCATGATAACTCCCCCCTTTAGCATTTGGGCTAAGTTTTTGTTTAGTTCGTATCTTAACATAATTAAACCTCCGTATTAATTTGTTATGGCCATATTGAGATTATACATTTATGTTAAAAGAAAAAGCAAATCCATTTAGCGAAGTGTATTAATACACTTTTATAATATGATTTTTTTTATAAAAAATACCAAAAAAAAATAAAATTTCTTCTAATTGTCATATAAAAATAAAATCTGTATACTAATAAGATATAATTTATTTAATATGGCAAACTTTAGGAAACTAAAGGACGCAAAGCTATAGGGCCTTTTATCTGGCAGCCAGTTGCACTTAACTACTGTAATAAAATTTTTTGTTACAAAAGCTAGGTGTTTTTTTATTGCTCAAAATAAAGAGTAAAGAAAAACAAAAAAATTAAGGAGAATAAATAATGAAAAAAATTTACGTGTATTTTATAGCTTTTATATTGGTTTTTTCTACAACATTTTCATTTCACATCGCACCAACATTCTTTGAAAAACGTATAGATGGTCCAGGTGGATATCAGGAGTTTACTCTATACAATAACACTACTCATACTCAAAGATTTAAAGTGGAATTTCATGAAAGTAGTGGAAATTTTAAAGGTAGCTCTCACACATGGACAGAGTATAGCCCTAAAATAGTGACAATAAAACCTAAAAGTCAATCTATAGTTAAGGTATTTATGAAAGCTCCAAAAGAAACTTTAGAAGGAGAATATTCAACATATATAAATTTCAAAACAATTCCAGTTCCAGAATTAAAGGATGAAAAAGATAATGTAATTCAAGCAGCAAATAAACTGATGTTAAATGTGAGTTTAGAAATAGTAGGTTATGTAGGGAACTTAAAGCCTAATTTAGAAATTAAAGATTTAAAAGTTAAAAGTGGAGAAGAAGCAGAAAATCAAGTAGAATTTAAAGTTCTTAATAAAACTTTAAAAAGAGGTATCTATATGACTGTTAGAGTTGTTGAAAATAATGAAAATTTCGAAAGTTATGAGATTGGTAGAGTAGGAGCAAATTCAGAAAGAGATGTTACTATAACTTTAAAAAATATAAAAAAATCCAATGTAAAAGGTATTCAAATAATTGAAACAACAAGTGGAGATGAGTTAATAAAAAAAGTTATTTAACATAAAGTGTTAAAAATAAAAAACAGGAGGAGAAATATTATGAAAAAGATTATATTAGGAATTTTAGCATTATCAGCAGTTTCTTTTGGAGCAACAGAGGGTGAAACAGCATCAGTACCAGTAACAGTTAAGGCAGTTATAACAGAGGCACCATCAGGATTAGCAATAGTTGATGAGGTTACAGGACAAGTAGATCAAGTTGTAATAGACCATGGAACAATAAAAAAAGGAACATTGTCAGATGATTCTCCATCAGTTCAAACAAAAGGATTTAGAGTTGTTAGAGTTAAGTCAGATGGAACAGGGCTTGACGAATTAGGAGCTACACAATTATCAGTTGGGTTATCAGCAAAAACAACAACATTAAAGAAGATAGGATCAATTGAAGAAGCAGATGTTTTAACATCAAACTTAGAGCTTTACCATAAAACAGGAACTTTAATTACTGAGGGAAGCAATCCAGCTACTGGAGATGGAAGTCACTATACAGTTGCTTTAACTGGTAAGGAAACGGAGCATAGAGGAGAGATTAGATCTATAATATCAGCAGCAGCAGGTGCAGCAGGTGTTTATGATAACTTATCAGATAGACCAACACTAGCAGTTAAAATAGACGCATAAGTAATATTATTAAAAAATAGTTTTTTTAAAATTAGGGAGAAGTTCTCTTCTCTCTTTTTTTAAGGTAATTATTGAATAAGGAGGAACTTTTATGAAAAATATTTTTATTCTTTTTTTTCTTTTGACATTTAACAGTTTTGCATATGTAAATATAAATCCTGTTACATTTGATAAA
>JBOFRT010000438.1:0-2102 GCA_051651165.1 Cetobacterium sp. | reverse complement strand
ATCCTAAATAATATTCTATTGAATCAGATAAAGCCTCCATTGGAACAGCTCCTATTATTTCACTTCCAAGAACATTAACTCCGTATCTTTTTGCTTCCATTTTTACAGTTTCAAATACTCTATAAATAGGATTTTTCTTATAATCTTTTATATTCATCGTTACTTGAACAATTCCTTTTTCTTTCATCTCAGCTGGTCCAGCCTGAATAAATCTAAATCCACCACTTGAAAATCTTATAGCCTTTGATATCTCTTTTGCTATATTTATATCTGTTGTATCTAAATTTATATTAAAAGCTATTAGAGGCATCCTTCCTCCTACTGCAGTTACTCCTGCTGTTAGATGAGGAGTTCTCTCTCCAAAATCTGGTTTCCATTCTTCTAACTTTAATTTTTCTTTCATTCCTTCGAATTCACCTTTTCTAATAGATGGTAATGAAACTCTATTAGGTGCTGTAGCTGATTCCTCATATAAAAATACTGGTACTTTAAACTTTTCCCATATTTTTTCGCCTACAATTTTTGAAAGTTCTACACATTCCGCCATTGTCATATCTTTTATTGGAATAAATGGAATAACATCTGTTGCTCCCATTCTTAAATGCTCTCCTTTTTGAACATTCATATCGATTAATTCTGTAGCTATTCCAACTGATTCAACTACTGCTGCCACAATATCTTCTGGTTCTCCTATTACAGTAATTACAGTTCTATTATAATCAGCATCTGGTTCACATCCCATAAACTTTATATTTTTATTATTCTTAAAAGGTGCTGCTATTTTTGCTATTTTTTCTAAATCTTTTCCTTCACTATAATTTGGAACACATTGAACTAACTTCTTCATTTTTACCCCCAACTATATTTTTAATTTACCCACATTCTCTTCAACTTTTTCCACTATCTTATTAGTTTTAATTAGTTCTTCTACTTTTTCTATATCAATATACATAACTCTATCTTTATCATAATATTCGACTATTTCTCTCACTAATGTATGGGCTTCATTTGTTCCTTTACCTAATCTTTTTACATCTCTCAAATCAATACCTTGACATGCAGCTAAAATTTCCATTGCAATTACTTTTCTAACATTTCCTAAAATTTCATTGGCTTTTCTAGCAGCTATAGTTCCCATAGATACATGATCTTCTTGATTAGCTGAAGATGGTATTGAATCAACAGATGCAGGATGAGCTAAAACCTTATTTTCTGAAACCAAAGAAGCTGCACTATATTGAACAATCATGAATCCTGAGTTAACTCCTCCATTTTCAACTAAAAATGCTGGTAATCCATTATTTAAAGATGGATTGACCAATCTTTCTAATCTTCTTTCAGATATATTAGCCATTTCTGCTAAAGCTATTCCTAAAAAATCGAAAGGTAACGCCATTGGCTGGCCATGAAAATTTCCTCCAGATAAAACTTCATTTTCTATTGGAAAAATTATAGGATTATCCGTAACTGCATTCATTTCAATCTCAACTTTATCTCTTATATAGTTTAAAGCATCTTTACTAGCCCCATGAACTTGAGGTGTACATCTCAGTGCATAAGGATCTTGAACTCTTAATTCTCCTTGCTTTGTTATTGCAGTACTATTCTTTAAAATCTTATTTACATTTTTTGCTGTATTAATTTGTCCTAAATGCCCTCTCACTTCTTGTATTCTTGGATCAAAAGCACAAATAATTCCATTTAAAGCTTCCATAGATAAACTTGCTGCTACATCTAAATGCTTCATTAAATTTATTGCATCATATACTGTATGAGCTCCAATTGATGTCATAACTTGAGTTCCATTAATAAGTGCTAATCCCTCCTTAGAAGACAAACTTTTTATAGTTTTAATTTTCGCTTTTTTTAAGGCTTCTTCCCCGGTATATAATTCACTTTTATAATAAGCTTTTCCCAGTCCTAACATAACTAAAACCATATGTGATAATGGTGCTAAATCTCCCGATGCACCTAATGATCCTTTCTCTGGTATATATGGTGTTATACCTTTATTTAGCATTTCTACTAATAAATCTAAAACTTTTTGACGTATTCCTGAATGACCTTGAATCAAATTATTTACTCTCAAAAGCATTATTCCT
>JBOFRT010000437.1:0-1358 GCA_051651165.1 Cetobacterium sp. | reverse complement strand
TTAATTCATCTTGTAAAAGCTTTATAGCCATATGGTTTCTTTTATTCTCTTCACAAGTTTCGTTACCAGAAGTTCTGTTGTGTTCCATATCGAAATCAACTCTATTTAAGTTCCAGTTATTTATGATTGATTTGTATTTGTTTTTTAAGTCTTGAATATCTGTGATAACTTCATTTAAGTAGGGACCGTTAAGTCCACCAAAAGATATACAAACATCTCCACCCATAGATCTTAGTCTTTCTATATCTTGCTTAAGTCCAGCGTTAGTTCCTTTGTTACCAGGTAAATTTATATTTCCTGCCCAAGCTGGATTTTTGTTAGAGTCTGCAGTTATAAAACCTAAATTATAAAACTGAACACCAGTTATTTTAGATTTGTCTGCTAATCCAAATTTAGAATTAACGTCATCTCTAGCAGCATCTACAAAAGGAGCAAAAATACCTCTAGGCCATTTTTTACTTGGTGTAGGTTCAGGGTCTGGAGTTGGATCTGGATTAGGTTCAGGATCTGGGTTAGTTGTATTCCCTTTAATACTTATAATATTAGAATCTAATAAAATCTCTCCAGTTCTAGAACCAATATTATATTTACAATTACAGTTGAAGAAATAGTTCCCCTCATTAACCTTTGCAAATTGAATATGTTCAAAAGGATTGGTATTAGTGATTGTTTCAATTGAAATATTATTTGAGTTTTTTAATGTATATACTACTTCAGTAATTGCAGAATCTTTATCTACAATTTTAGTCAATAATCCTTTTGGAGTGTTTCCGAAAGCTGTTAAAGCGGCACAACAAACAGTTGGAATCTCTTTATCAACTAATTGAATTGTAACTACATTTGATTTAATAGTTTTACTTTGAATAACTTCATTATCTCCATCGTAGTAATAAGTTGCTATAAAATAGAAAGTTCCGTGTTCTCTAAAGTCAAAGTCTATTCTAAACATAGATTCAGGTAAAGAGATGTGTACAACTTCACTATCTCCAAAAGGTGATTCTTTATATAATCTATACTCAATACTGCTTAATCTAATTTCAGGATCAACAATTTCTTTTAAAGAACCTATTAAAGTAGTCTTGGTATCTTCTAAAAGAGCTGTTCTAATTTCAGGAATAATAATTTCTGGGATTTCTGGCTCGCTTACCTCGATAATATGCTCTAAATCGAAAATCATTTTTTCAACATCATAAGCAAGAGCTTTTATCTCAAAGAAATCATTGATATTATTAGTACTATTTAGATTATTTGATAAATTTACTAAAAGTTCTAATTTATTTTTTGTTATATTATATTCTGGATTTGATGAAACAATATCCATTATTAAGTTCATACTTGTTTGAAGAGTTTTAAACTTA
>JBOFRT010000436.1:0-1402 GCA_051651165.1 Cetobacterium sp. | reverse complement strand
AGCTCTCTCTTGATCTCTAACATATATACTCGAGTTATCTTGAGTATATGAATTTTTTTCAATATTATTATTAACTCTTTCTGGAACATTAGCTATTAAAACTGTTGATATTATAAAATATAATAAGAATTTTTTCATTCTTCCTCCTCATATTAAATATTATTATAAAAAAATTTCCTTGTAAGAATAATTCTTACAAGGAAATAATATTTTATTATTTTCTAATTAAAACTTTACATTCATACCTGCAAATGCAAATGGTTGCCATCTCCAATTAGAAGCGCTTTTTTGATTTATATTATCCCAGTTTCTATACTCTGCTCCAACTCCACCTTTTATAGCAACTGATGGTGTCAATTGATGTGTTAAAGTTAAATCTAACACTAATTGTGCTTCATATGTATTTCTTGCAGTTTTTGTATATAAACCTCTTTGATATTTTCCATCTACTAAAGGTAAATTTTTATTAGGTGTATCTTTTCCGTAAGAATACATATCATATTGTCTAAATTTATACGGATCAAGTCCTGCAACCATATTAAAGTCTACGTTTGTTATTTCATTTGAATATAATCCGAATGTTCTGTATAAGTATAATTCTAACGCTACATCAAATGATTTGTCAGTTGTTGATGTTGCTTTGTTAAATGTTGAGTTAACATCTGTTGTTCTATCATGGTTAAAATAATATTGCTCTAAGAATAATGTACCGTCCCAAGTAAACCCAAGCGGTAAGTTTCCTGCAAACTCAATATTTGCTCCAAACATATTAAAGTAATTTCCACCATTATTAGCTGGCATCGAGTGATATACTTTTGGCGCTAAAACCACTGACGATAATAATCCACCTGTATTTTGATAAGCGTTATATCTTAGCATATACTCAAAGTTTTGTGAATTATCTTCCTCATCTCTATATTGTAATCTAGAAGTTAATACATCTGTATGTTTATAGAAATATCTTAATCTAGTTTCAGTTCCTGATTTTTTAAATCCATTTGATTCATCATTTCTTTCTAAATTATTATAATCTCTAATTCTTCCTTCAAGTCTAGATTTTTCAGTCATTTGAATTCCAAATGTTGTTTGTAATCTAGCATAGTTATTTGCTCCTCTATTCCACTCATCTTGATCTACATTATTTAAATCATCCCTATCTCTGTTTAAAGTTGGAATATTGTCTCTATGTCCTTCAGTTTCTCCATAAGCTTTGTACTCTAATCCGATGTATCCAGATGGTCTAAAAGCTTCCTCTACTACTACCTCTTCAACCACGTCTGCTACTACTACTACCTCTTTCGATACTTCTACTGGTGCTACTACAGCCTCTTTTGCAGATGCAGTTGCTCCAACTAATAATAAAGAACCTAATAAAAGTGCTAACTTTTTCATATAAATTCCC
>JBOFRT010000435.1:0-3093 GCA_051651165.1 Cetobacterium sp. | reverse complement strand
GCAATTGGAACTCTTATATCTGCCCTTCTAGCTAATGCACCTTTTGCTTTAGCACCAGGTATGGGGTTAAATGCATTTTTTACTTATTCTCTTGTTATTGGAAGAGGCATTCCTTGGGAAACAGCTTTAGGTATTGTTTTTCTTTCTGGTGTATTTTTCTTCTTTTTATCAATTGGAGGAATTAGAGAAAAAATTGCAAATGCTATTCCACTTTGCTTAAAAATATCTGTTACTGGTGGGATTGGTCTTTTTATTGCTTTTATTGGTCTAAAAACTTTAGGAATTGTTTCTTCTAATCCAGCAACAATTATTGGTTTAGCAAGATTCAACTCACAAATTTTAATTGGAGTTATTGGTCTTTTTATTGCAATTATATTAGAAATAAAAAAAGTTAAAGGTGGAATATTAATAGGTATAATTTCATCTACTGTTATAGGTTTATTTACTGGTGATACTATAATGCCTAACTCTATTGTATCTATGCCACCTAGTATTGCACCAATAGCTTTTAAGTTAGATATTATGGGTGCTCTTAAATTATCTTTACTAGGTCCTGCTTTTTCTTTTATGTTTGTTGATCTTTTTGATTCACTTGGAACTCTAATTGCATGCTCTAAGGAGATTGGACTAGCAGATAAAAATGGAAAAGTTAAAGATCTTGGAAAAATGTTATATGCAGATGTTACTTCTACGATAATTGGTGCAGTTCTTGGAACAAGTACTGTTACTACTCTTTCAGAAACAGCTGCTGGAATTGCTGCTGGTGCTAGAACTGGATTAGCTTCAGTTGTAACTTCTCTTTTCTTTATAGTTGCATTATTCTTTACACCTTTAGTTTCTATTGTTCCATCATTTGCAACATCACCAGCTCTTATTATTGTTGGAGTTTATATGTTTAAAAATATTTATGAACTAGATTGGAAAGATTATAAAACTCTTTTTCCATCTTTTGTTACAATATTAATGATGCCATTAACTTATAGTATCAGTACTGGACTAGCATTTGGTTTCATATCTTATATAATTATCCATGCTGGAACTGGAGATTTTAAAAAATTAAATCCTACTCTTATCTTTATAGGAGCTTTATCAGTTCTAAGTCTAATTGTATAAAAGTAAAAGACAGCTATTTTTAGCTGTCTTTTATCAATTCAAGTAATATTTCAATTAATTTTTCTCTAGCTGGTGATTTTGTCATTGGAACATGATCAGAATCTAACGTTATATACTTCCACTTTCTTTTTTCTACTCTTTTCTTCATAATTTTTTTAGGTTTTTCTAAATGCTCAAATCCAGTACTATCTAAACAATCTATATAAGCTCCTGGAATTTTTTTTCCATTCCCTTTAAATTTAACTTTTTCCTTATATGGATTAAAAGGCATATCTTTTATTAGTGGATGTTCCTTTCCAAATAATCTTTTAGGCAAGTATTTATCCTCTCCTTCATTTTTACATATTTCATATAACTCACCTTCTCTTTTTTCCCCAAATAAAGTTAAAATACTTTCGTTATCTTCTAGAAAAAAACTATCAATATATATTTGATATTTTATTCTTTCAGGAACTAATTCTACTACAGCTGATACTACTGCACCTCCAAAAGAGTGTCCAATTAAGTATATATTATCTAAATTATTTTCTAATATTAGATGTTCTACCTCTTTTGCATAAGTAGTCAAATTAATTTTATTTTCTAGAATTTTTTTTCTATCTCCTATTCCTGATAGACTTGGACAATATACATTATTACCATAAAGTTTTAATATCTTTTCTATATCTCTAAAAACCCATCCCCCAACACCCGCTCCATGTATTAAAATTATATTTTTTTTCATTTTTCACCTCTATAAATAATAAAAGGCTTGAAATTAATCAAGCCTTAAGATATTACATTCCTTTTAATAATATTTGTACCTCTGGTCCAATTGGGAATCCACTTAACATCCAAGCTGCTAAGAAAATTGACCATCCAATCAAGAATGTTATTGAGTAAGGAAGCATTACTGATATTAATGTTCCTAGAGAAGCTTTCTTATCATATTTTTGCATAAATACAATTATCATTGCAAAATATGACATTAAAGGAGAGATTATATTTGTACTTGAATCTCCTATTCTATAAGCTAACTGAGTAAACTCTGGTGAGTATCCTATTCTCATTAACATCGGGATAAATACTGGTGCTAATATAGCCCACTTAGCTGAAGCTGATCCCATAAATAAATTTAAGAATCCTACGATTAATATAAATCCTATTACTAATGGAATCCCACCAATTCCAGCTGTTTCTAAGAAGTCTGCTCCTTTTACAGCTAAAATTGTTCCTAAGTTTGTATATCCAAAATATGCTATAAATTGTGCTGCGAAGAATACTAAAACTATATATCCAGCCATTCCTTGCATTGATTTAGTTAGCATACCCATCACATCTGAATCATTTTTTATTGTTCCAATAGATTTACCATAAGCTAATCCTGGAAGTGCAAAGAAAATTACGATTATTGGTACTAATCCACTTCCTAAGAAGTTTTTACCTAATGCAAAATAAATTGGTACTAATAAAACTAACATAACTACTGTAGCCATTCCAGCTGATCTTAAAGCTTTTTTCTCTTCAACAGTAACTTCTTGGAAATCAATAGCTTCATCTCCTGTATATTTCCCTAATCTTGGTTCTACTATTTTATCATTAATTAAAGTTCCTAAGAAAGCAATTACAAATGTTGATGCCATCATAAAGTACCAGTTTGCTGTTGGTAAAACCTCATAAGTTGGATCAAGTATTTTTGCAGCTTCCGTTGATATACCTCCTAAAAGTGGATCAATTGTTCCAATTAACAAGTTAGCTGAAAATCCTCCAGAAACTCCAGCAAATGCTGCCGCTAATCCAGCAATTGGATGTCTTCCAAATGACAAGAAGATTAATGCTGCCAATGGTGGTAATACAACGTACCCTGCATCTGATGCTACGTTTGACATAATTCCTAAGAAAATAACCATAACAGTTACTAATTTTTTAGGTGTAGATAATGCAACTTTTTTTAATATTGCTGCCATTAATCCAGATCTTTCAGCAATACCTATTCCAATT
>JBOFRT010000434.1:0-1152 GCA_051651165.1 Cetobacterium sp. | reverse complement strand
TACAACTTTTTAGTAAAAGTTTCAATATCATTTTTTAAAGATTCATTTATATCAATTACTCTTTCACTACTTTTAGTTTTAACAGTAGTTATTTTCTTTGTATGTTCAAAATAAGTTTTATTAATTGTTATTGTATTATTCTTAAAATCAATATCTCCTAAAGTTAAGGCTGTAAGTTCTCCAATTCTCATACCAGTAAAGAATAGCATTTTAAATAGAACTTTATAGTACTCTAAATCTATTTGATCTAAGAATAGGTAGAATTGCTCTAAGGTTAAGATATTAAATTCTTTTCTAGGTTTTGAATCACCTACAGCACCAGCCTTTTTACATGGATTTTCTTTAAGATTATAAAACTTATAAGCATAGTTCATAATTGTTGATAATTCTGAATTAACTATCTTAACAGAGCTAGTAGCAAGGTTTTTAAGTTCTTCATTTTGCCATTTACGAATTAAAATTGGAGTGATGTTCTCCAATTCTAAATTTTCAAAGAAAGGTAATATTTTATTCTTAAAGATATTTTCTTTTTTCATAATAGTTCTTTCTTTAAGTCTATGCTTCATATCTTCTATATAAAGTTCATATAAACTTCTAAAAGTCATTTGATTTGAAAATTGCTGCTTATTAATAAACTCTCTTTCATACTCTTGAGCTTCTTTTTTAGTGTTAAAACCTCTTTTAAAGGCTTGTTTTCTATTTCCTTTGTAATCACTATAATAAAATCTAGCTATCCACTTTCCTGTCTTATTATCCTTAGTACAGCTCATATTAAAAACCTCTCTTTAAAATATCTTATAGGGACTTTGCCTCTTATAGTGATGAAGCCTTTACTTTCTAATTCTGTATTAAGTTGTTTAATTATTTTATATGCTTTTGTTCTGGAGATAGATAGTAATGTAACTACATCTTCAACCTCATATAATACTTTTTGTTTATTCGACAATATAGCACCTCCGAAATTAATAGTAAATTCTTTTTATTTAATAGGATCTATTCTAGTTTTGCAGTTCTCCAATTTTTTAAATTTATTCCAACATACTTTTTATATGAATTTTCTTTCTTTTTAATAATCTCTATAACTTCATTAAAGTAAGTTTCTGTATAATCAATGATATAATCTATCTCTGTATTTAAATTTAAAATGATAGC
>JBOFRT010000433.1:0-2547 GCA_051651165.1 Cetobacterium sp. | reverse complement strand
AGTACAAAAGTGATATTTTAAGAAATAGTAAAAACTTTTTCATAAAAGGTGGAGATATCGATGACCTGCTTCAAGAGGGGTATATAGGTCTTATGAAGGCAGTAAAGTCATATGACGAAACAAGAGAGGTGTGTTTTAGCACTTTTGCAAATCTATGTATAAAAAGACAGATTATTACAGCAGTAAAATCTTCAAACTCAAATAGAAATCAAAAGTTAAATACATCAATTATTGGAGATAAAGATGTTAATTTAGATGACTTAGCACAATATGCAAAACCATCTGTAAATTTTTACTCTCCAGAAGATATTCTTATAGGAAAAGAGCTAGTAGAAATGTTAGGAGATTTCTTAAACAATAGTTTAACTCCTTTAGAGAAAAAGGTATTTTTCTATACTTGTAAGCAATATAAGTATAATGAGATTGCAGAGTTGTTAGAGGAACCATCTAAGAAAATAGATAATGCAATTCAAAGAGTTAGAAAAAAAATTCTAGGGTATTTATCAGAGTATACTAGGGATTGAAAAATATTAGAGGATGAAAGGTAAAACTTTCATCCTTTTTATTTACCAAATTTTTACCAAAGTTATGATATAATATGAAAAAAACTAGGAGCAAATATGAGTGAGTTAGAGAAAAAAATAGTGTTAACAATCTATAAAATAGGACCCACATTTATATCAAAATTAGCTAATCGTATACTTGAAAATCAAAATGAAGTGAGAGAGTGTATAAGAATATTGATTAAAGATAAAATATTAGAACGAGTTGAAAATATAATGGTTGAATATAAAACTAAAGAGGCAAACGTAGTTGTTAAACATAGAAACCATACTTATTATAAATTGACTAAGAATGGTGAAAAAAAAGCAAGAGAGTTAGAAGAGTATGAGTTTGAGGTAAGAGAAGCTTTTAAAACATATAATAAAGCTTTACAAAATAAACTTGATAATCAAAAAGAAGAAGATAAAAAAGAGATTTATTGTGTTATCGATTTACCTTATTCACAAGAGGTAAATATAAAGGGAATTTTAGGAAGTAAGTTTGAAGATTTAGAAAAAGAGTATGGGCATACAATAACTTTAAGAGGAAATATAACAGAATTAGAAAAAGAAAAGTTATTAGAGTTAATTAATGTTGTTATAATTTAGGTAAAAGGAGAAAATGTGGAAGAGTTAATAAAGCAAGCCAGTGAATTTTTTATGAGTTTAGGTTATTTTGGTATTTTTATAATGATGTTTTTAGAGTCTTCATTCTTTCCTTTTCCATCAGAGGTAGCCTTACTTCCAGCAGGATATTTAATAGGTACTAAAGAGATGAGTTTTATACCAGTTCTTTTAGCGGGAACTTTAGGTAGCTTAGGTGGAGCATATTTAAATTATTTTTTAGGAAGAACTTTAGGTAGAAGCCTTCTTTTAAAATATGGCAAATATCTTTTTTTAGATGAAGATAAATTAACTCAAATGGAAACTCTTTTTAATAAAAGAGGAGAGTTAATAGTATTTTTAGGTAGATTTATACCTGTAGTTAGACAATATATATCTTTCCCACCGGGAATTTTAGAGATGAATATATACAAATTTAGCATATTTACAGGACTTGGAGCGGGAATATATGTAGCTTTTATGGTTAATGTAGGAACTTTATATAAAGACTATGAGTATATAATAAATACATATATCGTAAGGTATAAATATCTAGTTGTGTTACTAGCATTAGTTTACGTAAGTTATAAAATTTTGAAAATGAGAAAAAATAAAAAAGACTAACATAAAAGTTAGTCTTTTTTTGATTAGAAGAAGTACTTTGCACCTATACTTGCAATGAATAAAGGATCATCATTAACAATAGGAGAATCAGTAATTTCGCTAGAGAATTTCTCTATTCCTAAAATTCCTATGAAAGATACTTTTTCATTATATTTATATTCAGCTGATAAGTTAGCTCCAAAAGAATAAGCAGTATCTGCTTTATATTCTCTAGTTAATTTATCATGAGATGATCTATTTACTTCATCTGATGTTACTCCGAAATAGTAGTTTGCATAATCTCCAGAGAATCCTTTAATGTGAATTCCAGGAACTAAAGTAAATTTCTCATTGATATTATAAGGTCTAAATGCGCTTAATCTTGCTTCAGAACCATGCTCACCAAATTGAACAGAAGCACCTGTTCTAATTCCTGCAATTCCTGTATTTAGGTCAGCTCTTAATCCAACCATAGCTTGGAAATCTCTATCATCGATATTTGTGTACCCATCTCCCATATCCTTAGATTTAATAGCAAAACCAGCTATAGGATCAACGAATATAGATAAAGATAGATCTTCACCTTTTAAGAAGAAATACCCTGGAGTGATTCCTTTAATATAGAAGTTACCATAATTAACATCTAAAAGTGGTACTGGATAAGCTTTGTCTTCAGCTCCTTTATAGATACTGTTAGAAACTCCAACCCCAGCTCCTACGCCATATCTATTCTCTGCCAAAGCCATAGTAGATAAAGTCATGGCTAAAATTCCAAAAATAATTTTTTTCATAATGCTCC
>JBOFRT010000432.1:0-9931 GCA_051651165.1 Cetobacterium sp. | reverse complement strand
TATCGGAGTATCAGAGGAAGCATTTCAGGGCGTTACTCCTTCATTCTACTTCTCGAAAATATAGTTCTCTGTTAATTCGCTTTATATTAAGCTACTTTTAACATGTCGTAACTTTTCATTACGAAACGTGTCGCACTATTAAAATCTTCAATAGTAGCATTTTCTATAAAAAGCTCCACATTTCTAATTTCAAATCCTTTTCTAAACTCCAATATCTCTAAATAGTCACTTTTTAATATTATACTATCTCTTAAAAACTCGTTAAAACTAAGCCCACAATCTATTTTTTTAACAAAAGTTCCTTTTCCTTTCATTTTCTCTAAAATCCCAAGACCAACCATCTTTTCAATAGCTTCTCTCACTGAGTTTCTACCAACTTTTAACTCTGTTGCTAAGGCTATTTCAGGAGTTATTCTTTCATCCTCTTTCCATTCACCATTCGTTATTTTATCTTTTAAATAGATAAAAACTTTCTCACTATTCTTTTTCATATTTTCTCCACTTAGTATATTATTTTTCTTAAATTATATCACATTAAAAAAACTCGACAAATCAAAAAAATTTCAAATTTAATAAAGAAATTTTAAATTTTCTTGTAGATTTTAAATTTTCTCTGTTATCCTTAATAAATAAACTTCTACTCTTAAAAATAAATAATGGTACATCGTATAAAAAAATTATCTGTCTAAATAAAATATACCGATTATTAACATTAAGAGTATTAAAAAACAATCGAAAAAATTTTTATTAAAAACAATGCGGAGACCAACTATGAATTGTCAAGTAGTTAGTTCATAAAAATCATAAATAATTTTAGAGTAAATAGTGCGAGCTTAAAAAAGCATCCAATTACAGAAACTTTTTTGCTTAAACTATGCGGTTTTAAACTCTGTATTTGTGTTCAATAGCTTAAAGATTACGCGGACTAATTTATGGGCAACATATCCTAATGCACAGTAGTGTGAACGTCCTTGTGATATTTTTAGATTATAGTAATCTTTGAAAGTTTTATCGTTGAGTGAAACGTTAAAAGCTTCATTAATTAAGGCATATCTCAGTGTTTTTGAGCCTCGTTTTGACATTTTAGTTTTTTTAGCTATGAAGTTGCCTGATTGATTGACGGAAGGATCAAGCCCAGCATACGCTAGTAACTTACAAAGATGAGAAAAACGTTTAATATCTCCAATTTCACTGATGATCATAGCACCGTTAAGAGTTCCTACTCCTGGGATACTTTTAATAACAGAGTTGATAGTCTCCATTGATTTCTCAATGTTTTCTTCAACTTCTACAATCTGTTTACTGTATAATTCAATTTGCTTTATAGCACGACTTACTTGAACAGATAGGGCTTTGTTTTCAATGCCCACAGAGAGTTTTGCTAGCTCCTTTAGCCCTTTCGCTTTATCCTTACCAAAATGACCTTTTGAGGCTTTAGATAATAGCGTTGTAAGGCGTGTAAGGTTGCTTTTGAAATAGCTTTAGGAGTAGTAAACTCTTTTAATAACGTCTAACAAGCTTTGATATGAATTCCAGATTTAAAAAATATTGAAGCTCTGGAAATAATTGATCAAGATAAGCCACTAGCTGAATCTTAGCTTTTGTACGTGATTTAACTAGGTTTTGCCTGAATCTACAATAAGATTTCAGCTCTAAATTTGTAATATTACGCCATGTCAGCTAGTGATGCTCACCAATCATTAAAGTTTTGATTATCAAGTAAGTATCAACTTTGTCTGTCTTAGTCTTTCTAAGATTAGTTTTTCTAAGATTTGAGGTTTGTAATGGATTAATTATTGCTACTTTGTATCCCAGAGAAAATAGAAAGAATATAAGGTTTTCTCCATAACGAGCGGTAGATTCTAGTCCAATAACTACATCTTTCTTTTCAAAAGAAGATATTTTAGATAAAAGTGAAGAGAATCCATCCTGATCATTATTGAATGAGAATGCTTCAACAAGAATTTCACCGTCAGAATTCATGACAGAAGCAAAATGTTTTTTCTTTGCGATATCAATACCTACATAAATCATAATTTCACCTCGATTTTAATAAATAGAACTGTGATATCCATCTAGTTTTATTCTCATAATCTTGCGTGAGATAAAAGTTTGAGAACTTATCCAACCGATAAATAATTGAAATAAAACAGTGACAATACGCTCCGCGTTAATAGTTTATTCTATAAAAAGTCCACAGTTCTTAATACAATTATCTATCAATTTACAAAATAAAATAAAAAAAGGAGGGTATGGTGTAAAGATCTATTTATATCATACATGGAAAAATGAAAAATATAATACTAGGTATTTTCTTTATTTTTATAGGGGCAAATCCAATCTATTCTTGCGATGATATCGAAGTCCATAAAAAAATTATTGAACATGTTTTAGACTATGAGGGAACTGAAATTTTAAAAACAAAGTATGAATATTCAAAATATGGAATAAGGAATATATTATTAAAAAATTATAATAAAAAATATAAATTAAATTATACTATTAAAACTTTAAATAAAGAAAAAGCTAGTGAAATAGCTTTAGATTTAATGAAAGAATATAAGATAGTCAAAATAGATAGATGTGACATTAAATTAGTAATCTATGATTTGTTTTATAATGCAGGACCTAAAGCAGCCGCAATTATATCTCAAAGATCATTGAATCGTTATCATCATAGTAAATTTAAAATAAGTGAAGATGGAATAATGGGATCCGAAACTATAAAAAATTTAAATAAAATAGATGATGTAAAAAATTTTGTAAAAATTTTTACAGAAGAACGATTAAAATATTATTCAAGTTTAAAAAATTGGGAAAAGTATAAAAATGGCTGGAAAAAAAGAATAAACTCTTTCTTTGAAATAAAAAACTTTAAATGTAATATTAAGTGAACTACTCCCACTTATAGAAGTTGGGAGCTTCGTGGGAAGTATCAGACTTATGTCGGATATATTAATCACACTCTGCGGGTAGTTCCTACCCTGATGTATATTTTAATAGGCTAGTAGACTTCTACCAACTTCACGAATATTTATACTTGCATTAAGGTCCCTATCCATAGTATGACCACATTCACAGTTATATACTCTCTCCCCTAAAGAAAGTGAGTCTTTTATATTACCACAAGAAGAACAAGTTTTAGAAGATGGAAACCACTTATCTATTTTAATTACTTGTTTACCTAAAAACATTGCTTTGTATTGAAGCATAGTGCAAAATATTCCCCACCCATTGTCAGTAACAGATTTACCAAAGTTTAATGCTGCACTCATACCTTTCATATTTAGATCTTCAAGTATTATCGCATTATACTTAGTTACAAGTTCGTGTGATAGCTTGTGTAAAAAATCTTTTCTACTGTTTTTAATGAGGTTATGAATTTTAGCAACTTTTAATTTAGCTTTTCTTGATAATTCTTTTTGAGCTTTGACAAGTTTAGCTTCTAACTTTCTAAAAAATCTAGGATAGTCAGCTCTTTGGTTATCAGAGCTAACAAAAAGTTCAGACATAGAAAAGTCGAGCCCAACAATATTGTTATCGCAGTGTATGATTTTCTAGCTGTTTTTTAGATTTGAACTTAGGAAAAGCTGTTCTTTTCTGAAAAAAGTTAGTGAAAGCAGTTTTAACATTCATTTGAGCATTAGCAAGAGATAAGCTATCAACTTCTTTCAAAAATTGAAATTCAGATTTAAGAGAAGCTGGAGTAATGATTTTATTTTTACCTTCAGCTTCGTAAATCTCTTTTGCTCGAGCTAAAATTTTATTATATACAAACCTAGTACAACCAAAGGTTTTTTCAATAAGAATTTTTGCTTCTTCTTTTGGATAAATTCTATATTTATAAGCTAAATTATACTTCAAAGTACACCTCCTTTTATATTATTTATCCTAATATTATAAAGGGTTTTACACTAAAAATCAATAAATAAAAAAAGGGAAAAGCATGCAATTCATCTCACCAACTAAAGAGGTGGGAGAATTCTTGCCCAAACACTGTTAAAAAGGTGTGAACATTAGTATGATATTCCAATTTTTTTGAATTCTACAAGAATTATACCAACTTTCTATGTATTTAAATAAATATTGACTTCCTTAATTTATATTCACTTTAACTAAAGCATTTAAAACTAGCTCTGTAAGAGTAATTAATTCTTCAGACCTGGGGATTATTTTTTTACATCCTACTAGTATGGAAATTTTATGTCTATATTTATATACTAACTCCACCTCTCACGAAAATTTGCAGGATTCTCTAGCGAAATCCTACAATCTATTGTATTAATCATAATGGGATAATTTGTTAAAAAAATATAAAATATTTCAAACCACTTTCATAAGTGGTTTTTTCATCTTGTCAAAACTACTTTTTTATTAAAGAAGGAAATAAAGTATTATGATGGTAACCCTAATTAACATCCTAGAAAATGATAAATAATGTAATCACTGTATCAATTGTTTTTTTTTTATTTATTTTTTTTATTTTTATGCTTATTGTGAAAAAAAGTTTTAGATGTTAAGATTATGGCTCAAACTTTTTTATTAAATTTCTATTAAAAATAAGTATAACTAATTCAAAGGAGGTATTTTGACAAATACGGCTAAAATATTATTAAAAATATTATTGAATGGTGACCTTCATCAAAATGATTTAGAAAAATATTTAGACTTAGATTTAAATTCAATAAAAAAAAATTTAAAAATTTTAGATAACTACTTATTTTCACATAAATTAGGAACTATAAAAAAATATAAAAATGTTTATATTTTAGAAAAATTCAATAAAAATTCAATAATTCCACTAATCGAATTAGATCTTCTCTCTTCTAAGGATCGTCAAGATATACTGTGTATAAAATTACTTATTGATGGAGAGCTAAATTTAGAAAAAATGAAATTGGAATTAGATATATCTAGAACTACTTTACAAAAAGATTTAAAACATCTTAAAGAATATCTTAAACAGAATGAAATTAAAGTGGAATCTAAAAATTTTAAAGGTATATTTCTAGAAAAAAATGATAGGCTTAATATAATGCATATTTTATGTGAAAAAATAATGGGCTTGTTTATAGGAAAGGAATATCTAACAAAATATCAAATAAAACTATTAAATGAAATTGATACTTTGAATATTTCTAATTTTTTTGAAATATTTTCTAAAATTACTAAAGAATTTAAGATTGATAAGTTTAAAATTACATTTTATGCTCTTTACAGTATGAAATGTATAGAAAATTTAAATAATTTTTTCATTTACGAAGGAGATGTTTTTCAGACTCATCAAGAATATTCAATCATATTAGAACAATTAGAAAAAATGAAATTAGGTTTAAGTTTTGAATTTAAAAAATTTGTAGCTACGGTCATCTTAAAGGCACGCTATTTCCCTATGTTTGATTTAAATTTAAAAAAATCCTTTGATATTTTTATAGAAAGTTTAGAATTAAAATTAGAATTAAAATTAGATGAAAAAGAAAATTTAACTAAGCGACTAACAAAAAAATACCAAATAGGATATTTAAATAAAAAATATGATTTATTCTGGATTAGATCTAAAATCAAATCAAATTTACAAATAGAATTTGCAAATATTATTCAAAATATAATAAATAAATCAAACATCGAAATGATGTATGGAGATATTTTAGGAATAGCTGATGAAATATTAGAGTTTTATATTGAAAAAGAATACTCAAAAAAATTTAAATTACTTTTCATAGTTCAAAATATAGAAGGAACAGAAAATATTTATTATAAAAAAATTTTAAATTATATTAGAATATTTTATCCTAAAATTGAAGTTTATATAGAAACTACTTTAGATTTTAAATTTGGAACTATTGGAGAAATCCAAAAATATGATTTAATTATTTCTGAATTTGAAAATATAGATTTTGAAAACTCAAAAAAAATATATAGATTAAATATTCAAGAGATTCAAAGTATTCTTTCTGAAACTATTTTAATAAAAATATTAGATAAATTTAACTAATAAGAATCTATTTTTGGAATTTTTTTCATTAAAATGGATATCTATTTTTGGAATTTTTAAAAATAGTAATACCAAAAATAGATATCCACACATATTTACAGATTATCCTTTCTAAGTTAAACCTATCACACTTTTTGTAAATATCTACAATACTTTCGTTATACAAAATAAATATAGAAAATATATATAGTAATCTCTTAGAAATATAGTCATTTAAAAAAATATTGTAAAGAGTTATTTAATCTTAAAACAATATTTTTTTTAAGTACGTCTAAATTATTTTTAAAATTTAGATAATAATGTAATGAAATATGAAAAAATATGAAATAACATATATATATATTTTCATATTTTAAAAATTAAAATATCATGCGATAATTCGTCATGCTTACAATATCTTTAGTTTTATTAACGGAGGAATAATATATGAATGTAACATCGATCCATTTGAAAATATTAAAATGTTTAGAATCTGATAACTATTCTTTGAAAGAACTTTCTTTAATTCTAGGAATTTCTGAGGCAATGTTAAGAAGAAATATAAAAGAAATCGAAGATATTTTTTATTTTAAAAATTTTTTTATAAATAATAAAAAAAAAATTAAAAATATATCTCTCTTTAAAAAAAACCAAGACTTTTTGATAGAAGAAAGAAAAATGTATTTAATTATCAAATTTCTATTTAACGAAAATATAAATTTAACTGAGTTAAGTATAGATTTAAAAGTAACTAGAAGAACTGTTGCCAACGACATTAAAAAATTAAAAACTGAATTAAAGTATTTTGATTTAGAAATTGAAAGTACCAACTCAATAGGAGTAAAATTAATCGGAGAAGAAATTAAGAAAAGAGAACTTTTTAATCTATATATTTTAAAATTTTTAAGAGATATTGATTATTTACCACAAGATTTAAAAATATTATTGAATGAAATTAAAAAGATTATAGATTCAAAAGGTATAAACAAAATCGTGAAATATATCGTTGATAATTTAGAGATGCCTTGTAGCGGATTATTAATGAGATCTTTCGAAGTAATGTTAGCAACAGCTTTTTTTAGAAAAGATTTTATTGATAACATAACAGAAATAACTTCTATTAACATTCCCCATGTAACTAATACTTTAATTGAAGAGTCATTAAAAAATATTGATTTCATTACAAAGTATGAAAAATATATAATTTTACATTGGTGTTCCCAGCGAAATTATGAATACATTATAAAGATGGATCCAGCGTGTATCTATCAAATGAAAAAATTATTACAACTTATTAATTTAGAGTTTACAACTAATTTTATTTTAGATAAACCTCTCTTAATAAAATTATATAGCATTTTAAAATCTTATAATTTTAAACAAAAGTTTAATATAAAAGAATTCTATTTATATAATAAAAATTTATCAGAGACTTATGAAGTTATGTTCTTAAAAATTAAAAATATAATTTTAAATGAATTAAAAGGAATTGACAGTTTTGACTTAATGGTTATATCAACAATTTTTTTAGAACTTTTAACTTTAAATGTAACTTCAAAAACACAAGAATTAACAAATATAGCCATAGTATATAATTTTCTAAATCCGTTAATTATAGATGATTTATGTAAAAAATTATCTATAAATAATATAATCAATAACTCTAATTATGTATATATAAATCATCTAAATGATTATTTGAAAATGAATACAACCAATTCTTTAATAGTATTTGAAGAAATTGATTTATCAATGTATGATTTAAAAACTTTAAGATTAACACTTCCTCTTAGCTTTGAAGATGTCTTAAAATTTGAAGCTATACATTATGATTAAAAATTATATACAAGTATTTTCTAAAAGATAGTTGTTCTCTTAAATGAGAAACAAACTTCTTAAACAAAAAGTACTTGTATAAAACTTTTATTTAACTCTATAAAAATTACTTTTTTAAAATATCATATTTTTCCAAATCATAATCACCTTTCAAAATATTTTCATTACTTATTTTTATTACAGAAGTTACTAAATCCCCCACATCTATCTCATTTAAAAGTATTATATAATCAAATTCGATATTTAAATTTTTAGTCAATTCATAGCTTGGGATAATTTTTAAAATATCTATCCAATAATTATTTTTTAAATACTTTAAAAGTAATTTTCCAAACATGTATTCAAAAGAATTATCAATTATAATTACTTTTTTATACTTTTCATTTTTTAATTTAAAACTATCAACAGCATCTTTTATCAGTACGGTCAAATATAGAATATCCTCGCCACAAAACTTAGGAATCTCCTTTTTTATAATTGAATTTATTTCTTCATAATATTGTTGATATTTTTTATCTAATTTATAGACTTTATAATTTTTCAATAAATTTACTTCGGCCTTAAATTTTCCTATTTTCATAATATTTGATATTTTCATTAAAAATTTATTGTCTTTAGGAATAACACTATGGAACTTATTCTCTAATTTATCTAAAAAAAAATTAACTTCATGATAATTTTCTAAATAGCCGAATTCTTTACTAAAGCACAAAAAAGTATTAATTACTAATAGCGATAGGTAACTCTTTGAGATTATCTCCAAGTTTTCCCCCGCTCCACACCGTACATGCGACTTTCACCGCACACGGCGTTCCATCATAATTTTAAATTTTATTTATATTTAGAAAGTATTTTTAATATTCTTGCATAATTCTCATTGTCTTTATAGTAATCCTCTCTACTTTAGCTTTTCAGTAAGGTTTTGAAGGTGGAATCTAATAACATTAAATTTTCAAGGTCGTCACTTCTCCCATGTTCTTTTGGAACTAACCTATGAACATAAAAGTTATCATTTTCTCCAATATATTTTCCTGTTACTTCACAAGTTGAGTTTCTTTGAAATATCAATACTACTCTTATTTGAGGGTCTTCAATTTCAATTATCTCAGTTTGCTTTTCTTCTTTCTGTACTTTCTTTTTCGCTGAAAATAGTTTATGCTTCTTATCCTTTTTACCAGAAGGTTTCCCTATTCTGTTCATTAAGAATTTATTAACTATATAGCCAATTTTCCTAAAATCTATATTTACCATTGTTTATGTAACTACCAGTCAAATTCGTTTAAAACTGTGTTAGCTAAGAGCGGAGAAAGAATCCCACCTTGAGGAGCTCCCCCTCTCGGATTGGATAATTTCTCTGTTTTGGAGCATAGTTTCAACTTTTTATGATTAATATTATCGAAGAATACTTTTACATCAATATCTGCAACAAAATGTACTTTTGCAATGTTTACACAGTGATAGCAAGTTGCTATCCCATTTTCAGAACTACATTCTGATCTAAATCCAAACGAATTTTTTTGTTACTTCTCAAAGTGTGAATAACCTGATAAATATTTGATTCCTCAATTATGATGTCTATTAAACTCATAGATTGTACGCCTCCCTCTTCCTAAGAATTAGGAAACTTTATTTTCTTGGTTTACGACCATTCACCTATTAATTCTAAATTAAAACAATTTTAAAATTATTGACTTGGGGCTATCCCTCCACCACTTATTATCATGGTTTCATTGGTACTGTGCCCCTACTCTCACAAGACTAAAGAAATTTCGTTAAATCATTAACTTATATTCACCAACCCTCTAACTAGGTTCTTGTTGTGTCTTGCTTTCCACGTTCCATATTTTCTATCATTAAATCTACTTAGGTAGTTTCTTTGAGCCTGTAAGCTGGATACTGCCTATAACAGTATAGCGATTTTCATATAGACAACTTTTACTAATCGTCACTTACCCCACAATTTTGTGGTTACAACATTTCTATTATATTGAATTTTAGACCCGTACATTCAAAACTTTGTCAGCACCTTCGTGCATTCTTACCATATAGATTTGACTCCCGACCTATCGTTATCTCGACCACCTCTGGTTCGCATTTCCTCATCATTACATGTTAGGGATA
>JBOFRT010000431.1:0-1338 GCA_051651165.1 Cetobacterium sp. | reverse complement strand
TATTAAACAAAAAGTTACAATGGATCAATACGAAGAGTTATACAAAAAATATTTAGAAGAAAATCAAACAGAACATAATCCATACGTGAGAAAATCATTTGAACTTTATAGTAAAATTAGGTATGAAATAGTTGAAGATAAAGAGGACACTAAAATTGAAATAATTGAGGATACATATAATCATTATTTAACTGAAGAAATGGATAGGTTAGCCGTTATAACTGAAATACGTGATAATGATTTATTAAATAAAATGGCAAAATCTATATTGGATAAAAAATATAAAGTTGTTCCTTTTGAATTTAGTAATCCAATTCATATGGGAGAACTAGACGAAGCTATAAAAAGAGATTGTACAATGGAAGCTAGATTGAGATACACAGAAAGAGACCACTTGAATTATTTAAAGAATAATAAGGACACTATTAATTTTGCCGACTTAGATAGAAATTTATTCTTATCAAAATCTGGAAAAATGCTAACAGGTGGAGCATTAGAAGCAAGATTAGAAAAAATAGCTAAAGATTTAAAAAAAGTTATTTTTTACAAAAATAAAATCATTGGAAATATGTGGGAAACATATTAAAAGAGGTGCTGTAAATGGCAAGAAAAAGAGAGAAAAAAGGTTCGCTTGTTCATCAAGTAAAAATTGAACTTGATTCTAAATTGGCAATTGGACAATCTAAATTTTGGGATAAACAGATTGGAGTTACCAATGAAAAAATATATTCATGGGAAACTTACAGAACCTACCTAAAGCATAATATATATTTTATTAATTGGGCTAAAGATAATTTTAATTGTAAATCTTTAGAAGATTGTAAACCATATATTAATGATTGGCTTAAACATAGAGAAAAACAAGGGCTTTCAAATTATACACTTAAAGTTGAAAGTGCAGCACTAAGAAAAATTTTTGATATTTCATCTGATGAAATATATAAGACCCAAGCTAGAGAACGGAAAGATATTCAGAGAAGTAGAGGGGAAAAAATTAGGGATAAACATTTTTCTGAAAGTAATCATCAAGATTTAGTTAAATTTTGTAGAGCCACTGGATTGAGAAGAGCAGAGTTAAAAGAGTTGAAAGGTACAGATTTAAAAATTATAAATGGAGAACCTTTTATTTGCATCTCTAGAGGCTCTAAAGGGGGGAGGGTAAGGAATATACCCCTTATATTTGAGAAAGCCTTTATAACCGATTTTATGCAGTCTAAAGGCGAAAGTAAGATTTTTGATAAAATTCCTAATGGAGCAGATATACATAGCTATAGAGCAGAATACTGCACAAACGTCTATAAATATTATGCTAGAGATATTTCTCAACTTCCAAAATCT
>JBOFRT010000430.1:0-1253 GCA_051651165.1 Cetobacterium sp. | reverse complement strand
TATCTTTATCAGAAAGTAAAATCTCTTCTGTTGATAATTCATACTTTTCAAAGTTCCAATCTATTCCTATATCAGAATCATTCCATAACACTCCTGAGTCAAACTCTGGAGCATAGTAGTCTGTACATTTATATTGAAACTCAGTATTATCTTCTAATGTTAAAAATCCATGAGCAAACCCTGGTGGAATATAAAATATTTTTTTATTATCTGCTGTTAACTCTACCAAATAGTGCTTTCCAAAAGTAGGGCTATTTTTTCTAAGATCCACTGCTACATCTAAAACAGATCCAGCTGTAACTCTAACTAGCTTTCCTTGAACATGTTGTGTTTGAAAATGTAATCCTCTTAATACACCTTTTTTAGATTTAGAGTGATTATCTTGAACAAACTCAATATCCATTCCAATTTCAAAAAAGTCCTTTTTAGAGTAACTCTCCATAAAAAACCCTCTATTATCTCCAAACACTGTTGGTTCTATTATTATTAAATCTTTTATTCCTGTTTCAACTCTTTTAAATTTACTCATGACTACTCCTTTATTAGATTCATTAGATATTCACCATAGTGTGATTTTAACAATGGTTTTGCTAATTCCCCTACCTTCTCTTTAGATATCCATCCATTTTTATAAGCAATCTCTTCTAAACAAGCTACCATTACTCCTTGTCTACTTTGAATTGTTTTTACAAAGTTAGATGCCTCTAAAAGTCCATCATGAGTTCCTGTATCTAGCCATGCCATTCCTCTTCCTAAGCTTAATACATTTAAAGTTCCTTCATTTAAATACATCTCATTTAGCGTTGTTATCTCTAGCTCTCCTCTATGAGAAGGTTTTACAGCTTTTGCTTTTTCTACAACAGTGTTGTCATAGAAATATAGCCCTGGTATTGCAAAGTTAGATTTTGGTTTCTCTGGCTTTTCTTCTAAAGATATAGCTTTACCACTTTCATCAAACTCTACTACACCAAAAGATTTAGGATTATTTACATAGTAACCAAATATTGTAGCTCCAGTTTCTCTTTTAGCTGCTTCTCTAACTATTCCAGTTAGTCCGTGACCATAAAACATATTGTCCCCAAGAACTAGTGCGCATGCATCATTTCCAATGAAATTTTCTCCAATGATAAATGCCTCTGCAAGACCATTTGGATGCTCTTGAATAGCATATTCTATTTTAAGCCCTAAATCACTTCCATTACCTAATAACTCTTCAAAAGTTCCAATATCTCTAGGAGTAGATATAACTAAAA
>JBOFRT010000429.1:0-1006 GCA_051651165.1 Cetobacterium sp. | reverse complement strand
GGAAGTTTAAACTTGAACTTTTTAAAGTACTATATAAATCTGTTACTGAAAAATTATAAGCTTCTAATTTTTCTGGATCAATTGTTACTCTAATCTCTTTTTCCAGTCCACCAAAGATACTAACACTTCCTACACCTTCGATTCTCTCAAGTCTTGGGATAACAACATTATCTGCAAAACTTTTTAGATTTATTAAATCTTCACCTCGTAATCCAATAAGCATTACTCTGTCTCCAGAAGATGAAGTTTTTCTTATAACAGGTTCGTCTATATCGTCAGGTAGATTATTTCTTATTCTACTAACTGCCGTTACTAGATCGTTTACTTTATTATCTATAATAACACCATATTCAAACTCAACTGTTAATGCTGATTTTCCCATGGTAGATTTTGTTGTTATTCTTTTAATTCCTTCTACACTTGTTAATCCTTTTTCTACTTCTTTTGTAACTAACTTCTCCATATCATCTGGAGAGGCCCCTTTCCAACTTACTCTAATTGCAGCCATCGGCATATTATAATTTGGCATAAGTTGTGTTTTTAAATTAACTAATGTTAATATTCCCAGTATAACCATTGATATTATTATCATCATAGTAACAACAGGACGCTTTATTGAAAACTGTACTATATTCATCTGTTCCCCCTATTCTATAATATTAACTTTATCTCTATCTTCTAATAAAAATTGTCCCTCTGTTACAAGCTTCATATTCGAATAAAGTTCATCACTTATTATCTCTTGCTTGTCTCCGTTAGAATATCCTCTTTCAATCTTTATTCTTCTAGCTTCATCATTTTCTACAACAAAGATATACGAGTATAGCTCCTTTATGACAATAGCATTTTTAGGAACTAAATATCCATTTTGTTTACCAGTTTCAACTAAAACCTTAGAGTACATTCCTTTTTTTATTTTTCCTTCTAAATTTTCAATCTCTACTTTTATCTGATATTTTTTATTATCTTTATTAGCTACGGGATTTATTTCATACACACTACCAAA
>JBOFRT010000428.1:0-1600 GCA_051651165.1 Cetobacterium sp. | reverse complement strand
AATAAAAACGAAGAATATTCCTTAATAAATATTTTTCATCCTTTTGGCTAACTATAAAAAATAATATTTTCTAATTTTCTATTATTTAAAAAATATATATTGTTTGAATATTGACATTTTAAATTAATATAGTATACTTGGTACTGAAAAAATATAGAAAAAATTTAAATTAGAAAGTGTTGGACAAAAATGTAAAGATTTTTATAAAATAGCAGAGATGAGAGAGAGAGCTATTCATAAAAAAAGATTTTTATCTTTTTTTGAATAGCTCTTTTTTCATAAAAAACAAAATTTAATTTGGGAGGAAATCAAATGAAAAAGGGTGTTTTAAAAATTTTAATGTTGGTTTTAAGTATTTTTTTAGTGGGATGTGGGGGAGAGAAAGAGAAAACAGATGGAACCCAGCAAGCTAAAGCTCCTCAAAAAAAGGTTATCAAAATGAGCATGAAGTTTGTTGAGGATGAGCAAACAGCAAAAACTTTTCATCAAGTAGCTAATAAAATAAACGATAGATTAAAAGATAATTTAGAGATACAGGTTTTCACAGGTGGACAATTACCAATTGGAAAGGATAGTATGGAGCAAGTTGTTGGTGGAGCAAACTGGATATCTGTAGATGGAATAAACTTTTTAGGAGATTATGTACCTGATTATAATGCAGTGGTTGGACCTATGCTATATAATAATTTTGATGAATACTTAGCTATGACTAAAAGTGATTTGGTTAAAAATTTAAATGCTGAAGCTGAGAAAAAAGGAATAAAAGTTTTATCGTTAGATTATTTATTTGGATTTAGAAGTATGTTAACAGAAAAAGAGATAAAAACTCCAGAAGATTTAAAAGGATTAAAAATTAGAGTTCCAAATAGCCAACTTTATATGTTAACTTTAGAAGCTATGGGAGCAAATCCAACTCCACTTCCATTTACAGAAGTTTATAGTGGAATTCAACAAAAAGTTGTAGATGGATTAGAGGGATCTTTAATGACAATTTATGGAACTAAAATATATGAGGTTAGAAAGCAAGTTTCTTTAACGAATCACCTTTTAGGAGTTTCAGCTGTTACTATTTCAAATAAAGTTTGGAATGAGTTAACTGATGAGCAAAGAAAAGTTATTGAGGAAGAGATTTATAACGGAAGTGTTTATAATACAGATGAAACTGTGAAGTTAGAGAAAGAGTACCAAACTAAATTAGAAGAACTTGGAGTTAAATTTAATGAGGTTGATGCAGTTGCATTTAATAAAGCAATTGAAAATGTATTTAACCAATTTCCAAAATGGACACCAGGAATCTATAATCAAATAATGGATGAATTAAATAAAATTAGAAATAAATAGAATCTGCTAGTTTGGAGGCTTACATGAGTAATGATATTTTAAAAAAAATTAGGGCAATAGAGTTTGAAGCATTACTTGGAAGTATAACAATCAGCATAACTGTAATTCTTGTGATAGTAAATGTATTCCTAAGATATTTCTTAGGAATACAATACTCTTGGATAGAAGAGGTTTCTGTTGGTTGCTTTATATGGACAGTTTATTTAGGAGCAACAGCAAGTTATAGAAAAAGAGGACTTATAGGAGTAGATGCTGTAAC
>JBOFRT010000427.1:0-1065 GCA_051651165.1 Cetobacterium sp. | reverse complement strand
CAGGTGTGTTCTTTATTTTGACTACACTGGTTCAAAACAATATGTTCATTTAGTATGTTAATATTTATTATTACTACAGTTTTTCAATATTGTGCATTGTTTTAACAGAGTCCTTCCTTCAAGAGCTTAAATGCTCACTGGGTGAGGACATACATGAGGATGAAATACCACCTCAAACCTCAACAGACTGGTCGACCCGAAAGAGCCTCATATCAGGGTGGTGGGAGAAAGAGAGACCCCGACTGGTCAACACCATGGTGGCTGGACATCATGCGACAACTCGGATCTGCCAACATTGTGGAAACGGTCCAGCCGTTATCCGTTGTTGTGACTGCCGACCACACCCATTCCTCTGTGGCCAGTGTGATGTCAGAGTCCACCAAGGTCAAGTGTTTCACAACAGGGATTCAATGACACTTGGATTTTTTCATCTGTTGCCTCCCACAACTTGTGTTGTGGAGAGGGTTCTAACCCAGTGTGGTAAGTTGTAGTTTTTGAAAGTCACATAAATAAATATGTTATTCTTTAATTCTCATCCATGTTGTTGTTTTTTTCAAGAGCGTCTTGTACCTTTGGAGATGCCAGAGACAATATGCGGTTGTCTACAAGGATCGTCCAGTGTCATCACAGGACAGTCCATAGTTGTGGTTACAATGGCTGGTAAGAAGAACTTTATGGGTGGGGTGGGGGTCACTTCTGTAGAAGTGTCTGCAGAATTTCAGCCACAGGTATTTGCTGATCACACCTCGTATATACTCCCTCTCACTTTGTCACAACTATGAACATATAAAAATCATGATTATGTTACATTCATACATGTTACATTGTGGAACACATATCCAGAAATTTTCTTTATCATGGCTGGAAATCCAATTCAATAGGTTGTGTGTTGTGTGTTGATTAGATTGTCTGGGCCCACCTATGTGGAGGAAAACAGTTAACCTTTGTTTGAATGGGGATAGTTAATTTGCCTGACAAAAGTGTGACTTCCAATAGAGTGCCTTACAACATGTTTGTAGAAGTGTCCTCCTGGTCCATCCTTAGTCAAAGGTTCCCATATCAGTT
>JBOFRT010000426.1:0-1307 GCA_051651165.1 Cetobacterium sp. | reverse complement strand
ACAAGTCTGTATGATCCTATTGTAATTTTTTCAACTGAAGTTGCAGCTTCAACAATTTCATATTTTTCTAAAGTTTCCATAAGGTTTTTAAAGTCATTTTTATTAAGTGTTATTATCATTTTTTTCCTCCAAGTTATATAGTTTTTTAAGTTGATAAAATTTCAATTAATATTTTTTTCTTTAAAAACCTTTAATTATCAATACCATTTGAATTCCTCCCTTGACAGATAGGAAGACTCAGTGTTATACTCTCTTTACGGATTGAGGGTTTGGCTACGGCTGAGCCTTCTTTTTTTATTTTTTGTAAATTTATTTAAATCATACCTTTAGTATCACAGAAGTATACAGGCATATCTTTACCACCATTATTGTTTTTAATAATTTCACCATTTACTTCAGCAACTTTAACTTCAAGTTTTGAATTTTTTCTTTTTAGATCTCTTAAAATTCTTTCAATTTTAGAAATTTCAATTTTGTTTGTTTGAATCTGTTTTTTTAAAGATTCTCTTAATTTTTTTAATTCGTTTTGACTCATACTAATACCTCCAATTAAGCACTTTTAAGAATTAATAAGTTTTTATAAAAGATTCCTGCAATACTTGTTATTTCATGTGGAGCACAATCGTATAGGTTTTTAAATGCTTTAGAAACAATTTCAAATGAATTATTCTTTAGTGCAGGTATCACAATCTTATTTAAAAAGTTTTCTGAGTTATCAAAGCTCTTTTTTATAGCTTTAGCAACAAATATATTTTTGATAACTTTAACTCGTATTAACTCAAGTTGTTCTTTTTGGTTTTTATCAAGAAAATTTTCATCCGCCTTTATTGGAGTATTATTTATTGGATTAGGAGAATTAACAGACCACTTTTGAGTTCCCTCGGTGAACTCCTGAGAAGTCCCATTATTATTAACTTCTCCTTGATTTACCGACTGCCCTTTTGAGTTCCCTCTAATGAAGGAACTTTCAAGTTCCCTCGGTGACTCCAGAGAGAACTTTTGAGTATCCTCGGTAGGAAGTCCCATTTCTTCAAGTATTTCATTCATTTTTGTAGTATCATTTGCAATGTTTCCAATTTCAAATAATTCATTGAATTTTTCTTCAAACATTATAAATGTCCATGATCCAGAAAATTGTCCTTTAGCTTTTGAATAGCTTTTATGTAGGTGTCTTTTTATAAAACCTAATTCTTCATATTTTGCAAATCTTCTTCCTAAAACCTTAGTTGTAGATATTCCTAGAAGAGGCATATAATCAATTAGAGCATCATAGTCAATCCAATAGTAAGTGTTATTATCTATAACTT
>JBOFRT010000425.1:0-1728 GCA_051651165.1 Cetobacterium sp. | reverse complement strand
AATGCTTTTGTTTATGTTTTAATGATATATTATCTTGGTTAATTTGTCAATTTATTCATGGGAACTAAAATTAATCTTTTTATGATTACTTTTTCATTAAAATTATAGTATAATTAAAAAAAATAAATTAGGGGGAGATCGAACACATGTTAAAATTTCTACTCTTTTCTTTTTTATTATGTACAACTTTACTAGGAAAAGAGCATGTAGTTTTATTAGAAAATGAAAATAGTTTTTTCTTCTATAAAGAAAAAAATCAATACAAAGGATTATATCCGAAAATATTTGAAGACATAAATAAAAAAAAGAAAATAAATTTAAATTTAAAAGAATTAGATACAAATCTAATCTTAGATATGGAAAAAGGTAAAGAAATTCTTATAATGGATTTAGTAGAAAATAAAGAAAGAAGAGAAAAGTATTATTTTATTCCTACATTTTTTTATTTAAAAGCTAATATGTATTTTTTAAATAATAATTATATAGATATAACAAATTTTTATAAAAAAAAAGTTGGAATTATTAAAGGAACATATTTAGATAGAGAGTTTTTAGAGAAATATGATTTTCTGTATAGCGATATTATAGATATAAAAACTCGTGAAAAAGGATTGCAAATGCTCAAAGACGGAGAAATTGACGGATTTGTAGCTGATAATCAGTATGGATTTAAGGACAATTTAAATAAAATAGAATTAAATAGAATTCCAATTATGGTGACGACTTTAGCAGTACCAAAGATTGAAAAAAAACTTTATAATGATTTAAAAAGATATTTTGAAGAGATTTCTCCAGAAACATTAAAAAATATGATAAGTGATTCTAGACGAGAATATTATAAAGATAAATTTAAAAATAAATATATAAATTTGAGAGAGAAAACAGTAGATGTAGTTTTTCCAACAGAAAAAAGTAACTATCCTCTTTATTATATAGAAAATGGGGAAGAAAAAGGATTAGCAATTGAATATTTAAAAGATGTGGGAGCAATTTTAGGTATTAAAATAAAAAAGATATTCTACTCGAAAGAAGAGGATTGGAAGAGTAGTGATATAACAATTGCAGCAACTGTAGAGAGCAGTATTAGAGATGACGATAATTATACTAATCCCTATTACACTTTAACACCTGTTATATTTAACAGAAAAGAGGATGGGTTTATAAATAATTTAGTAGAGGCGAGAAAAAAAAGATTTGCTGTTGTAGAAAATTCATATTATATGGATTATTTAAGAAAATTTTTAAAGGAAGAAAATTTTATTTATGCTAAAAATATTGATGAAACAATAGAAAAAGTAAAGAAAAAAGAGGCGGATTACAGCATTAGTGATTATAAAACATTAATTAATAAATTATATAATAATGGATATGATAAAGAGATAAAAATTGCTGGAATTTTGGATAAAAAATATGATGTATCGATGATTGTAAATAAAGAGCAAGATGAGTTATATGAAGCATTAAAAGATATTTCAGCAAGTTTTTTAAACGAAAATATGAGTAAAAATATTTATTTAGAAAAAAATAGTTATGAAACAGATAATTCTAAAAAATTTTTAATATTTTCAATTGGAATTTTATTTATTAGTTTAATTTTACTGTATAAAGGGAAAAAAAGTTTAACAGAAAAAAGAAAATATGAAGATTTGATGTTATCTTTAGTTTCATCGTTAGAGGCTGTTAATCAATTTAATGATCTTGAAACAGGAAATCATATAAAGAGATTAA
>JBOFRT010000424.1:0-1866 GCA_051651165.1 Cetobacterium sp. | reverse complement strand
TATTAGCTTTATGGAGCTTTTAGTATATCAAAAAATCAAAAAAATTTTGAGTTTTATTTTTTTTAAGTGCATTTTAAGTGCAGAATGAGAGTTAAAACATCCTTCTCTGTCAGCTTTATTTTGTTGGGTTTTCATAAATCTTTTCCAATATAAAATTTTAAACTTTCATCTTACATTTTTCTAATTACTCATAAAATTCTTTTCCCAAATTCTCTGATCTTGTAATTTTTCTGCAAGATATTCATTAAAGTTATATTCTTTTTTATTTTGCCAATCACAAATTAGTCCTCCTTCAAATCCTTCGTTCTCTTTTTTTTCACATAAATATATTTGATGAATCAAACCATAAATACCTAGAATACAATAAACACCATTTTCTCTAGTTAAAAAAATCATAAAATGACAAAATTTTGGAATCTCTAATTTTCTAAAAATATCCTCAAAATTTGGATTATTTTTCATTTCTAAAAAAGTACAAAATTTATTTTCACCACCATTTAATATAAAATCTTTAATTCCATAAAATCTATCTTTTAAAATATTTTCTTTTCCTTTTAAAAAACATAATCCATTAATAGCTATTTTACAACAAACTCTAAAATAATTATCGATATTAAAACTCATCTCGTTAGATATTTGTAGTCCTTCTTCTAAAGAAATAGTCAAATTTTCTTTAGTACATTGATTTTTTATCGTTTCAAATATTTTCTTTTCTTCAAAATGCTGAATTAAATTTTCCAAAGAATATTTTTCATAATTATGATATATATAAATATATTCATCGTTCTTATCATGATTAAAGCCAACTATGCTTGTATTTTTATCTAATCTTTTTGATTTTTTTATCTTTATTTTTTCTTTATTTTTTAAAACCTCTTCAAACTTTGAAAATAACTTTATATTTTCATCTCTCGATTCTGTTATTACACTAACTTTCACATTTTCTTTCAAAAGTTCTATTTGAGTAATTCCCTTTGGCACCCCCAGCTCTATATATCCTATTTTTACAACTTCTTCATTATTCATTAAAAAAATCTTCGATTTTGTTGCCTTTTTTTTATTTAAACTCCCTCTTTTTCCAGGCCCTATTAACATTCTAGGTATTTGAATAATACTTTCTCTCATAAATTGTAATTCTAATTTCGAAAAAAACTCATTAATCTCATCTGAAACATCTCCTTGATTTAACATATTTATACCACCTATACCTGCTGGAAAAACATGTTCTCTCTTATTAAATGTTGCTTGATTTAATTCTTTTCCACTATAAATACACTTCATAATATCCCCCATATAATTTTTAATCATAGTTTAGTTCTAACTTTTCTAAAAGTCAATTTTATATTCTAAGATTGTATTTAAATAAATTAAATAATATAATACTACTATAATTATTAAAAGTGAGGTGTTATCATGAATAATAAATTAGAGAAAATTTATGAATTAAAAAGTGAACTAAATCATAGAAGACCTCTTAATCAAGGTGAAATAAAAAGAATAAAAGAAAACTATATAATTAAAAATACATATAATTCAAATGCTATCGAAGGAAATACTCTTACTGAAATGGAAACTAGAGTTATTATCGAAACTGGAATTACCGTTGCTAAAAAGACTTTAAGAGAACATTTAGAAGTAAAAAATCATGCTGAAGCTTTATTTTTTATTGAAGATTTAAAAAAAGAAATCTTATCAGAATACGATATAAAATCTATTCATGCTATTATTTTAGATGGAATTGATAGAGCTAATGCAGGAAAATATAGAAGTGTTGATGTTAGAATTGGTGGTGCTACTCACGATGTTACTAGTTCTCATTTAATTCCTCAAGAAATGAATGATTTATTGGCTTGGTATACTTCTGAA
>JBOFRT010000423.1:0-1232 GCA_051651165.1 Cetobacterium sp. | reverse complement strand
ATATATGTCGAGCTTGTATTTGTTATCGTAAGTTTATATTTTATTGTTCCACCTTGAGTATAATTTTCTCCTTCTAAAATTTCCTTTTTAAATAGTAACTCTCCTTTTTCAGGTTCAACTTTTGGAGTTTCAGCTTTTAAATCATTTGCTGTTACAGCATTACTCGGAATAGTTCCAACAGCTTTAGAGTTTATTTTAGCTTTCACTGTTATTACAAGTCTTTCTCCTACATCTATATCAGCTTTTAAAATTATGTCTGAGTTATCTGTAATTGATATAGGCGTTATAACTGTAGTAGGTTTTGACTTTGCTATTTCAACACTCCAACTTTCAAAAGCTGGTCCTAAAACCTCTCCTGCTAACTCTGTTTTTAGAAGTGTTAGTCTATCTTCTATAGAAACATTAGTAGCCATACCATTTCCTGTATTTTCAATTACTATCTCATATACTATTTCATCTCCAGATTTATAAGTCTGATTTGTAAACGGTTGTCCATCTAAACTAACAATAGTCTTTTGGATACTTAGATTAGGATCTCCCAGAGAATTTTCTACAGTATCAAATATTTCTTTTTCTAAATATGTTACTGTAGCTTTATTTTCTAATATTCCTACAGGAACTGCATTTGATACACTTTTTTCAACTACATCAGCTTCTATTGTTAAGGTTATTGTTTCTTTGGCTTTTATATTAGTTTTTAATTCTATGTTTGTTGTAGATGGTGCTGCTCCTATTGCTGGAACTAAAGATATTGGTGTTGATCCAGCACTACCAACTACGCTAATTAACTTCCAACCAGTAAATGGTTCTATTGAAATTCCAGCTACATTTGTATCTACTAATATTCCATTTAGAGAATCTTTTATTATTACATCTCTTGCTAAGATATTATTATTATTTGTAACTTCTACTACATAAGTTAGCTTACCTCCAGGTATATATCTAGCTTCTTTTACACTTTTTATAATAGTTAAATCTCCTTTTAATGGATTAGCAATAACCTCATTACTCTCTTTTATAGGATTTTCATTATTCTCTTTTAGTGTAGCTTTATTTTTTATTGTAGAACTTACATCAGCTTTTAATTTTGCTGTTACTACAAATTTAATTTGACTTATTGGAGCTATATCAATAGTTGCCTTTAAATCAGTATTTGCTGGTAATGTTGATGGCGATACATATGATAATGTTGAAGAACTTTCATAAGTTATTGTCCAAGATTCAAAAGCTGG
>JBOFRT010000422.1:0-1848 GCA_051651165.1 Cetobacterium sp. | reverse complement strand
AATCCTAAAAAAATTGCTAAAGTACTTAATAAAAGTATTTTTTTCTTCATTTTTCCCCCCTGCATTTCTATTTTATTTTTCAATAATTTAATATTGTTAATAAAATATAACCTTTTATATCGTACAAATCAAATTTATTTAATGAATATGTCCTATTTAAAAAATAAATTTTTTTTATTATTACTAAAAAAAGAAAAAATATTTTTATTTTGTTCTTTTTTTCAGTATTGATTTATTTAATTACACCTGTTATAATATTAAGAACACATATTTTGGAGGAATAAAATGAAAAAAATATTTTTATTAATTACACTTATATTTAGTACTTTAACTTTTTCAAAAGAAGAGGATATTCAAGGAAAATGGATTACTGAAAAAGCTAAAAATGGAAATCAAATCATAGTAGAGTTTCAAAAAATAGACAATAGATATTTTGGAAAAATCATACAACTAACTATCCCAATTTATGAGAAGGGTCACAAATTAGAAGGAAAAACTAAAATAGATTTAGCAAATCCTGATGAAAAACTTAAAACAAGATCATTAGTTGGCATAAATTTCGTTAGTGATTTCACATATAACTCTGAAAAAGATCGTTTTGAAAACGGATTTATTTACAATCCAGAAAATGGAAAAACTTACTATTGTTCAATCTCTTTTAAAGACCCAAATACCCTTATAGTAAAAGGAAGTCTTGATAAATCAGGATTTATTGGATCTAAACAAATATGGTCAAAAATTAAATAACTATAAATAAAACCTCCTAAATATTTAGGAGGTTTTATTTTCTATATGACTAAATTTAATTAAGGTGGCTAATTTTATTTTGCTTTTTTCTCAGATTTTTCTTCGCTTTTCTTTTGCATAGCTAAGTATTTTTCTGGACCATAATAAGCTCTTAAGTACATCTCTTTTAAATCACTCATTAATGGATATCTTGGATTTGCTCCTGTACATTGGTCATCAAATGCATCTTCAACCATTTGATCTAATTTAGATAGGAACTCTTGCTCTGAAATTCCATATTCTGCTATTGTTGACTTTATTCCAATTTCAGCTTTTAATTCTGCTATTTTCTTTCTTAATATTTTAGCTTTCTCTTCTGGAGTTTCATTTCCTTTTGTAAATCCTAAATAGTCAGCTAATTTTGCATAACACTCTTTTGCATGCGGATATTTATATTGTGCAAATCCTGCCATTTTAAATGGTCTATCTGTTGCATTAAATCTAATTACTTCATCAAGTAATAATGCATTTGCTACTCCATGAGGTAAGTGGAATGCTGCTCCTAATTTATGAGCCATTGAGTGACATATTCCTAAGAATGCGTTCGAGAATGCCATTCCAGCCATACAAGATGCATTTGCCATTTTTTCTTTAGCTTTAACTGCTAACGCTCCACCTTTTACTGATTCAGGAAGATATTTAAATGTTAATCTAGTTGCTTCTAATGCTAATGGATTAGTAAATTCAGATGCCATTATTGACACATATGCTTCAATAGCATGAGTTACTACATCTATTCCCGATGCTGCTGTTAAACCAGCTGGCATTGATAACATCAATTGAGGATCTACTACTGCTACATTTGGTGTAATTTCATAGTCAGCTAATGGATATTTTACTCCTGTCGTATCATCTGTTATAACCGCAAATGGAGTTACTTCTGACCCTGTTCCTGCTGAAGTTGCAACTGCCCAGAACTCTGCTTTTTCTCCCATTTTAGGGAATTTAACTATTCTTTTTCTAATATCCATAAATGTCATAGCTAAATCTTTAAAGTTTACTTTTGGATGCTCATACATAACCCACATAATTTTAGCCGCGTCCATTGCTGAACCTCCACCT
>JBOFRT010000421.1:0-25344 GCA_051651165.1 Cetobacterium sp. | reverse complement strand
TTTATATTCTCATGCCCTTTATTTATCGTAGTTCCTAATGTTGGTGAAAGAGATAAAGTTCCTCCAATTGTGAAAGTTAAATCTCCAAATACTCCTATCTTTCCAATATAATCAAATAACGAATATTCAAGCAGTCTATTAATCATAATTTTCTACCACTTTCTGTTGTAGTAGTTCCTAATGTATCAGTATTTCCACCAACTTTTAAATTTTCTATTGTTTCAATATTAGTTGCACTTATATCCCCTTCTATAAAAACATCTGATGCTATTATTATTTTAGGTGATGTAATTTTTATCGTTTTTATCATTTCTATTTTTAATTCTCCAGTTATTTTATCTAATTCAATTTTGCCACCTGGATATTTCCAAATTTTTTTATCCTTGTCAGCTCCCTCTGGAACTTTATTATTGTCTGTATACCAACTTCCTAAAATAAAACCCTTATCCGTTCCTGGAAGCAATAAGCATACAACAGGAGTTTCTTTATCATAAATAAAATATTCTTTTTCTTTTTCAGAAGTTGCAGTAGTTAAAATATGCATTTCTCTTGTTTTTCTTCCATCAGCTTCATGAAGAGTAACCCTTGCACTCCCTTTTTTCTCATTAACACTATTTATATATCCTGTTGCTATGTACGCTATTTTCATTTTTCACCTCATCTTATTTTGTAAGATTCTACTGTATTTCTAAATGGAACTAATGTTTTTGATACTTTATTTATCATATATTTTCCATTAAAAATACCTGCATTAATTAGCGTGAATGTTTGTCCACACATTAAAGAAATATCACCGATTAAACTAAAACTAAATTCTACTTCTCCTTGATTAGCGGCCTTTAATCTTTTTTTAGTATAACTTAAAAGATTCATCCCAAATCCTCTACTATTAACTTTAAGAATTTTTTCTTCTTTATACTTTTCTAGCTCAACCTCTTTCCCATCACAGTCTACTACTAAGCTCTCCTCTATACCTGTGTTGGTATCATAATACTTAAGCTCACAAGCATCGAAAATACCTTTTGTTCTTTCTTTAAAACTCCAGGAACGATCTAGTTCATCTCCTTTTAAATCGAATGTTCGTACAGTCTCTTTTTTTTCTAAAATATCTTTATCAAATATTACAATTTTGTTAAAAGTTAATTTTAATGACATTCCTTCATCTTCAACAATTCTATTTAAAAACTCTAAATCTGATTCCTTTTCTTGGTCTATTCCTATCAATGCAATAGACTCTCCAATATATTGGTATGTTAAATTATGTTTTTTAGCTAAAGCTTCCCCTAAGCCTTTTAAAGTCATATTTTCCCAGTATTTACTGTTCTTTTGGTCTCTAATATTTCCAATAGGAGCAGATACCCCTTTGATTGATATATTCGTATTGTTAAATCCTCTATCATCTATATAAAAAACTCCACAGTTTAATTTTTTTCTACCCTCATATATATTTTCCCAATTTTCTGTAATTATACATATCTCTAATTTTCTTTTTGTTTTTAAAGCCCATTCAGGATTTAAAAATCTTAGATTATCATTCCTTAGCCTTATATCTACATCATCTAAGCTTCCACATAAATTATCTACTAGAGAAATACCTTGTAGGTATTCTTGTAAATCTAAGCTTATATCCTTATCATCATATTTGATACCTGCGTAAACTCTTCTCATTCTGCCCATGGTGGTAATCCTTCCCCTTGTTCTGCTTGAAGTTCTGGTGTTATTATCCAAATTCCTGATTCAAATATTACTATTTTTGATAATTCTCTATTTGCCAATTGAAGTTCTTTCATATGTTTTTCATTTCCATAAACTTTAATTGAAATTAGGTCCCATGTATCTCCAGATACAGTCTCATATTTTTTCATATACCTCCCTTTGTAAAAAAAGGGTAGTTTTTAATCTACCCTCAATTTATGCAAATGTTGTTCTTCCTTGCTTTTCTACTTTTTCTAAAAACCTTTTAAATACTTGCTCTGCTAAATCCTCAACTATATCTTCTTTTGTATCTTTAATTCCTTCTTTTGCATAATAATTTACATTAATTGAACCTTTTTCAATTACAATCGAATTACTAGCTGTATTTTTTGTTATATTTTGATTAGTTTCTGTCTTTTTCAATTCTTGAACCTTTTCTAGTAAAGGGCTTGATGGTTTTACACCATCTTCTCTTATCAACCCCTTTTCATTTTGAGATAATTTTACTAAATTTTTCTCAAAAGCTACTGGTGTATTTTTAGATAAATCAGGCCCATTTGGTTTTGGTGGAACTGGTACTGGAGTTGGTTGTTTTTCTCCTTCTTTTCCTCCAAAGAATTTTTTTATTATTGGAATATTTTTCACTGCTTCCCAAATACCTTTAAACTTATCAATTAAGCCTTTAAACTTTTCAATCATTTTTCCTAAAAAATTATCCCAAACAGCACTAAAATTTTCTAAAATATCTTTTGAAGAATCCCAACTTTCAAAAAAACTACTTACTAACAAAAATAATGTTGAAAATGGTAAAGTTACCCATTCTATTGCTAACTTAAAATATTCAAATACAACTCCTACTATAGCTTTTAAATTATTTAATATTCCGCCATTTTTATGAAGTATATATCCTACTGTTACTAAAGCTGCTATTATAAGAGTTATTGGGCCACCTAGAGCTGCTATTGCTCCTTTTATATATCCTAATACTCCACCTGCAGCTTTTACAAAAATTATAAATTCTTTTATTTTTCCTATCCAACTAATAATTTTTATTCCAGTGGCAATTACTCCTACAAAGACTGCTATATTATCTGCTCCAATAAAATTTATAACTTTTAAAATCATTGATATGGCATGCAGTACTCCTATAATCAAAGGTCTCATTATTTTAAATATCTCTATTATCTTTTTAAGTGTATTTTTTATAAAATCATTTATTCCTTGAGCTGTAACACCATTTGGCATAAACAGCTCTTTAAAAGTATCTTTTATCGGTTCGAATACGATTGAAAAAACTGTTCCAAAATTTCTTAAATCCCTAAATAAAGTTTTAAAAAAATTACCAAAAATATTATCTCCAAACTCTCCTCTTAAAGCATTTCCTAGTTCTCCTATAAAGTCAGTGACCTTTGTAATTCCCACTATTACTGTTGGATTGTTGAATATTTTTCCAAAACTAACCTTTAAACTATCAAATGCTGAAAGAAACAATACTTTTGCTCCTTCTAAGCCTTTAAGTTGCTCTTTAGCCATAGCCTCAGCTTTACCTTTGGAATTTATATTCTCAGCTTCCATAGCTTTTAAAGCTGCTGCTCCTTTTAATTTAACTCCATTAAATTCTTTTTCAGCAGTCAGTAATTTATCTATTGCTAATGCTCCCTCAGCTCCAAAAGTTTCTTTCAAAAATGCTAATCTTTGTATCCCTGTCATTTTAGCTGTTTTCTTTTCAAGCTGTTCAATCAAAGGCACCATTCCAACAAATTCTTTTGTTAAACCATCTTTTACAGTTATTCCCATTTTTCTTAATTTTTTTTGTGTATCAGATTTTGCTATTTCAGAAAATGCTGACCTCAAGTTTCTTCCTGCTTGTCCACTTTTTATAGCCTGGTCTCCCATAAGTCCTAAAGCTGCTGTTGTCATTTCTAATCCCAATCCTAGTGACGAAGCATCTCCCGAAACATACTTAAGAGATTCTCCTAGCATCCCTATATTTACATTGGTACGACTCATGGTATTAGCTAAAACATCTGTAAAATGACTTGTATCTTTAGCCTCTAGCTTAAATGGTAATAGATTATCCGATACTATATCAGCTATTACAACCATATCTTCACCTGATGCAGCAGCAACAGCTAAAACTCCAGGCATGGCATCTATAATTTGTTTAGTTTTAAATCCTGCTAAAGCAAATTTCCCCATACCTGCAGCGGCTTGCTCAGAAGTAAAACTAGTTGTCGCTCCAAACTTTATTGAAGCCGACTCTAACTGTTTATATTCCGCTTCTGTAGCTCCAGATATACTTTTTACCATTTTTAATTGTTTTTCTAAGCCCATATAAGTATTTATAGATGTTAATGACCCATAGACTGCTCCTGCTCCTGCTGCAGCTATTCCATATCCCGCCATTCTCGCACCTTTTCCAACAACTTCTTTGCCTTTAGATTTTAAAGTATTTACATGTTTTGCTCCTAAATTCATCCCTTTTTGCATATTTCTAGTCTTTTGCAAATTTTTCTGAACCTTACTTAATTCATTTCCATAATTACGTGTGTTTATTCCTAACTTTTGCATATCTAAAATGTTTGATTTTACTGCAGAGGAATTTTTTAACATTTGAGCTTTAAAATATTCAACTTTCATTCCTGCTTTAGTATGAGCTAACTCTAATTTTTTAGCCATTTTTGAATTATTTTCATTAATTGGCCCTAATTTTCTTAAAGCCTCAGCTGCTGCAGTTTGCTTATTTCTATATTCTTGCATCATTTGAGCATTTTTTTTAGTTGCAATTGTATTTTTCTCAAAACTTTTTAATAGTTTTTCTTGAGAAGCTAGTTTCTTAGAAGTTTCTTGTAGCTGTTTCATCTGACTATTTGCAGATGAAAAGCTACCTGTAAAACTTTTAGAAAGTTGTCCTCCTAATTCAACAATAAACTTTTTAACCTTTCCCATCGTCACCCCCTTTTCTTCATTTCTCGTTCATATTTTTCATAAAGATTAACCAGTGACTCTAGTTCCTTTATTCCACAGTTCATTAAATACTCATAAGAAATATTTAAATTAATTCCTAAAGGTTGGTTAGTTGCTAGAGCTAAAAAGTCAACTATTTCTTGGATCGCTTCTTTCGGTTCTGCTCCTAATCTGCTAGCAAAAGTGTCATCACTTTACTAGCAAGTCTTGAATAATCTCTTCCTGAAAGGTTTGTGAAAAATGCATAATTTTTTCCAGTTAAGATAGCTGCAATCAGTACACAAAATCTATTGTCTGTTGAAGGTTGTGGAATATATTCATTAGGTTTTTTTATTTTAGTTTTAAAAATAAGTTCAGCTCTTAAAAAATCATTTGCTTTCAATTTTTCAAAATCAAAAACTAACTCGCTTACTTCTCCAACAGGATCCTTTAATTTAAATCTTGTCTCCTCTTTTTCATTTTCTTCTTTTTCTTCAACTGCGTTTTCACCATTAAGAAGAGCATCTATATCCTCTGGATTAGCTCCTGTACTGTCGCCTTTAAATCCATCACCTTGTCCTAATGCTTTATCTACATCTTGATTTTTTAATTCTATTTTTGCATTTTCAAGTTCTTTATTAAAAATTTTACTCATTTTTATCCTCCATTTTTACATTTTTAAATCTGATCTAATATTTTTCAACATGTCTTTACCATTGATATTAAAAATAAAATTCGTTTTATCTGCTTCAACGATTTCTTTTCCACCTATAGATAATTTAAAATACGTTACTATCAATTCTATATCACTTTCTGCTTTAGCAGCTGCAGCTAAATCTCCTAATTTAACACTCTTTGGCATTCCTTTAATTACCGCTTCTAAAGGAGTGGTTGTTGGTAAACTAGTCTGTTGGTCTAATTCTTGAAGTGAAGCAGAGGCGACTATATCAACTCCACTTTCAAAAAACACTTCTAATTCACTTGAAATATTTGAAAATTTAATTGTTGCCGTCATATTTTCAAGATGTCCGACTAAAGGTATTTCTACTTCTCCTAACATCCCCATAACTGAAATCGTTTCAGTCTTTTGAACTACTTCAGGTAATGCTAATGATGCAATACCTAAGAGCTTTTTATCGCCATTTGCTCTTACAATTACATTGTTAACTACACCAGGTATTTTTGCCATTTTTATCCTCCTATTTTACTTACAAAAGCTTCTTGAAAACTTGGATCATACTCTAGTAAATAAATTAATGTTTCACCTGGAATAACTCCACCCATTGAAATATGCCATTTATATTTTCCATTCAACATATCATTCAAAGGATTATCTTCAACGCTAAAATTTACACTTGCTCCTAAAAGTTTTTCAGCACTTACAAGCCCTCTTAAAAATAAATTTGCATTTCTTTTAATATATTCAGCTTTTGAATAAGTCATCGGTTTGTCTACATCCGTTTCACTATTTAAAATCAATGCACTCGCAACGTATTTAAACATTCTTTTTAGAGGAATCCACATATCCTTGGGATCTGTATTTCCTCCTGGAGTAAAACAAGCCGTTCTATTCCCCCAAAGTACCATTCCATGAGCTTTAGAAATCATTGTTACTATTCCGTTTTCATTTAATAAATTTGCTTGAGATTCATCTAATAAAATTTCAATATACTCTTCACCTTTTTTATAAACTAACGCTTTCATTCTAGTATCTTTATTTGATGGTGATTCATAAGGGATACCATCATTTGAATAATCTACTCTATTCATAAGAGAAGCAGCAATTGTAGAAAGATGATATATTCTTTCTCCAATTTTTCCCATTCCATAACATGCTATTAAATCTGCAGAAACGAGTTGTAATTTTTTCTTTTCTTCTATGGCTGCTTGATATTCTAGTCCTGATGGTAAATCTACAACACCCATACACCCAAATTTCCCATTTATTTTTTCTGCCTTAGCTGCAATAATTGTGCTTACTTCCTCTTCTTGAGAAAAGCCTGGAGCTATTATGCAAGATGGCAACATACTATATTTCGGAAATATTTCATCTATACACTCTAATCCTTTTCTTTTAGATGTTCCAAATTCAATTCCACCGATAATATCTAACTTAGTTACTTTTGAAGGATCTAGAAAATCAAACTTAGCTGTTACCGCTTTTATTGCTGGATCTGAAAATATCACTTCAACTTCTCCAGTATCTTTAAATGTTGCAATATATTTTTCTTTCTCTATTGTTGTTTCTCCATTTTTTAAAGCTAATGTATCTAGTAAAACTCCTTGAATTTCAATTGTTATCATTTCATCTTTTACTATTATTTCTTCTGTCGTTTTATTTGTTTTATGAACTTTTGGGTCCAAAACATTTATTACTAAAACTGGTTTCACATTATGAATATTTAATGCTAAATCTAAAACTTCATGAATTGAATATTTCAACTGTGAAGTTCCGCCAAAATACTTCATAGCCTCATCTAAATTTGTTATGAGTTGACATTTATTTACATTTTCAATATCACCCATATTTATTGGAGCGGTACCTACTACCACAAGTGGCGTTTGAACCGCTATCATCCCTTTTACACTACTTGGTATTTCTTTGCTACTTACACCATGGGTAAACTGCATTATGCCCCTCCTTTAACCTTATTATAGATTTCCTCGGATAATTTTAAGTAATAATTTTTCTGAGCTTTTATTTTTGAAAAATCTTTCATTGGTATAAATAATTTTTCTAATCCATCATACTTTTTAAACAACATTTTTAAATTTTCATTTATTCCTAACAGAACACATTTATTTTGAATTGCTAGTTCATTAGTAAATATTGTTTTCCCGATATATATATATCTTTCTACATTTTTAATTTCTATTTTTTCTGGATCTTTTTTCTCTAATTCCTTTTTTTCTTTAACTTTTCCACTCATTTTACTCCTCCAAATCATTTGGTTGATAAGTTGCTTGATAAGTCTGAAATTTTAATCCAAATAAATGATAATCTCCATTCATTTCTGTATATTCATCACTTAAATTATAAGAATCAAAAGAATTTTGAACTATTGCAAATTTTGTATTTACAATTGGTTTTTGCATAAATAATCTTTTTATTCTATCTGCAACTTGTATCCCCTCATGATATCCCTCTACATTTTCATTGTATATTCCAATCAACATATTCCATTCAATTGTTCCTTGATATACTCCATTTTCCATTATTTGACTATCTTTGATATATCTCAAAAGAATATATGGAAACTCTGTTTCATCTCCATCTACTTTTTTTTTAGGAATATATCCTTTAAAATAGTTTAATTCTACAAGTTCATTATTTGAATTATGTAGCTTTATATCTTTTAATTTTTCTTTTAAATATTCAATAATATTTGTTTCTGTTTGGATTGGAAATGCCAATAAATTATTCATTTATTCACCTACTCTTCTTAAATAAATACTTAATAAACCATTTTTACTTTCTACATCTTCAATATAATATTTAAGTTTATTTACCTTAACTTGACTACCGGTTCTAGGAATATATCCAAGCTCTATTTCCATAACAGATACCTTTTTCATAGATAAATTCAGTCCAACATTTTTTTCTTTTCCTTTTTTGAAAACTTTATCAGAAGATTTTACCTCAGAAAAAATTCCTTTTACTTCTTTAGTATCAAACATAATTTTTTCTGCAAATTCATCTAAATTAAAAAATGTGTTATCTAAATCATTTTCTAAAAGCTCTTTAAAACTCATCATTGACCTCCAATAGACAGTTTTCCATATTCTACAGCTATTTCTCTTACCAAACTATCATCTAGCTCTAATGATATATTTTGAGCAATACCTGGAATTGAAGCACCGTATATTCTTTTAATTTTTCGTGTACCTGGTTTCCGTTTAAAAAACCTTATAGAAAAATCTGTGCTAGAATAATCTGCTCCTGCAAAATTACGAGTAGCTCTAACGAAGAGGCCATCACGTGGTATCTCTCCGATAGATTTATTTACTCCTATCTTAAATCCTGTATCTTCTTTACTTACTTTAAATCTTTCAATTCCTAAAACTTTTCCACTAACATTTATTTTTCCTGTTAAATTTTTACTGTTGGCTCTTGAGGTATTTAATGATTTTTTTATCTCTTCTCCAGATATAAAATATTGTCGTGGAATTGTATTTTTTAATTCTTTAACTCCTTTAGTTAAAACTCTATTAATAGCTTTTGTTAATAACTTTTGTGCTTCTTTTTGATTTGCCTCAATTGAAAAAGTTGTTTCTATTTCATTAGGAAAAACAATTTCTATCATTTTACTTATCTTTTTCCTCTTCTTTTGTATACTTTTTCAATTCAGCTACTAATTTTTTATTTTCTTTCTCTAAATTTTTTATTTTTTCTTCACTATCTTCTAATTGTTTTTTTAGAGATTCTATCTCTTTTGTTTCTGGACTTTCACCAGTTGTTTCTATATATTCTTCTACAGTTTTTGTCTTTTTTAAATACTCAAGTTCTTCTTTATTTTCGATAAAAGTTTTAACTCCTATCTTAAAATCCTTATAGTTTCTTAAAAATATAACTTTCATTTTCTCCCTCCTAGCATACTGTTACACAGAAATAACCATCTACATCCATTGGATTTAACATTGGTCTTGATGTCGTTGTAATCATAAGTCCTGAATCTTCTATATTTGATACATGTGAATATCTTTCAACTCTTTTTAATGGAGCTTCCTTTGGATTTGAAGTATTCATTATTGGTGCATATATGATTTCTCCACCTTTTGGGCCACCGATAACTACATTATCAGGCATTAAATCTATTTTATTTCCCGCTAAATCTAGAACACTTCTCTTATATCTAAATAGCTCTATTCCGTACGTTTTATATGTTCCTATCCATACTACACCAGGATATTTTTTAGTCACTTCTTTTACAAATTCACTTTGTAAATCTTTACTAACTAATTTTTGAGCATGTATATTTTTAGTAAAACATATCGCAGCTTCCATTCCCATGACAATGACTTCAACAACGCTTCCACTTTCTTCTGTTTTAGCAATAATCCTATCTAGACTTTCAATTGGATCTACTTCTGGTTTACTCCAAAGTTTTTCCATTGGTAAAGTTTCAATATTCCCTAAACCATAATCAACCTCGTACCCTGCTTCCCCTTCTTGATTCATTACTTTTCCTGATGTTAAAAATTGTGATACCATTAGCTCTTCTTTATTGATAATATAATTTTCTTGATCTAATAATATCTTTCTCATTATTTTTGCATGATGCTCTATTTCGCCAGTTCCTAATGCTACTCCTTCTGGTCTGCCTTCAAGTGTAGATTGATCTATTGGTTTTGATATAGCTATTTTAGGAGCTTCTATCATATTTGTTCTTGTTTTATTTGCCAACATCAATTTCCCTTTATCCAATAAAGTTACAAAGGGTGCTGTCGCTTCTTTGCTCTTTGTTAGCTCTAAAATAATTTTTGAAGTTGTACTTTTATCCTTTTTATTGAAAAACGTCTGTAATAAAAAATTTCTTTTAATATCTATTTTCGTTCTTACTTTTTTTATATTTACTTGTGTATATAAACTATTTGGCATGTTGTCCCCCTCTTATTTTATAAAAATATTTATATTTCTTAATTTTATTTTAATTTCGTTCTCTTTACCTTCTGGGATTACTACAAAGCTATTATGAAATTCTCCAGTTAAAAGTACCTCGCAATATTCTTTTGTATCATCACCTGTTTTTTTTCCACTATCTTTAAAAGCAATTCCATATATATTTGTATATGTATCTCCGTACTTTCCAAATTCAAAAGCATTATTATATCCAATTACTTCACCTTTAGCTATTTTTTCATTACAAACAGCTTGTGCAGCAACAACGGGAAAATCTCCTGCAAACATATATTTTTCATCATTTGTATAAAATTTATTATTTAAACCCATTACTCCTCATCTCCTTTAAATATATTATCAACAGCTGTATCAAATGCATTTGTTATATCTGTTGAATTTTCTCCTAAATTATCTATTCCTGCTTCCTTTCCTTCATCTTTAGTTTTTGTTATATAATCTTCTGCTTTCCATGCGTCACTATTATAAAACTCTGCTGATATCTCTAAAGCATTTCTAGGTTCTTCATATTTAGCTTTTACTATAATCTGTTTTTGTACATCGTTAATTGTTTTAACTTCATCTAAGGCTTTTATTCTGCTTCTTTCATTTGTCACTGCTTCTTCAATTTTTTTATTGTTAGCCTCTTGCAATTCATTAGTTATTTCAGTTCGAACTTCATTTACTAAATCAGGATACTGATTTTTTAAATCTTTTAATGTCATATTTAACTCTCCTTCTGTTATTTTTGCTTTTTTTTCATTTTCAATTTCTTCATAAAACTCTGGATAAAAATTTTGAATAACATCATCTTCCCAAGTATTTGATATATTATTTTTCAATGTTTTTCTATCTAAAGAACTTTCTTCATCTACAAATCCAGCCTCTATAGCTTGTTTCACAGAAAAAGATGTTTCTTCATCCATATAACTGGAAACTTTTTCTCTAGTTATTTTTGCCCTTGTCATATAAATATCTAAAATATCTTCTTTGATTTGATCTAATTCATCTGCAGTTTTCCTTAAATTTTTACTTTCTCCCATTCCAAAAGTTGAAGGATTATGAATCATGAATCTACAACCAGTTCCCATAATAACTTTATCAGATACTAAAGCTAAAAAAGATGCTGCACTTGCTGCAATTCCTTCTATATAAGTTGTTAACTCAATCTTATTTTCTTCTGCTACCCTTTTTAAACTGTTATACATCCCGACAGCTTCAAAAACAGAACCACCATTAGAATTTATTCTTAGTTGTATTTTTTTACAATTTTTAATCTTTTGGAGTTCTTCATCGAATTTCTTTAAATTTACATCTCCTGTTCCATCCCAAACATATCTTGAAATATTTCCAAATATTTTTATTTCTCCCGTTCCATTACTTTTGTTTGAAATTTCCCACCAATTCTGATTTTTTTTAATCGGCATTTTTATTGTTTACTCCTTTCTTTATTTTTAGTACTTCTACATCAAGTTCTGCTTGCTCTATTGCTTCTCTTCTTCTTTGATTTTGTAATTCGTCATAATCCTGCCCTTTACTACGTACAATATATCTTTTCGTAGTTAATCCGTTTTTTAGATTATATTCATCTGCTCTAGCATCTTTAACTGGATCTAAACTTGGCTTATGTCTTCCTATCCATATGCATCTACTTAAAGCCCTTCTAATATTTATATTTTCAAAAAATCCAGGACATTCAATTTCCCCATTTCTTAAAAGTTCTATTAAGAACTCCTCATAAATAGGCTGACAAAATTTTCTTTTTATAATTTCACTAGCATTTGCGATTCTTGTTTCTGCCTCTTCTAAAGCTGCCTTAGCTGCTGAATAAGAAGATTTAAAGCTTCCCATCATAACTTCATGAGGCATCCCTAAAGAAGCTCCTATTTCCTCTAATACATGATTTACAAACTCACTAAAATTTTTATTTGGTCTTGTTGTTTGAAATTCTTTTAATTCATCTTCACCTGTTGTTTCAAAGACTGTTCCATGCCTATATGCTCTCTTAACTTGCTTTCTAATCTCTTCAACATCTGTTTTATTATTTCCGCTTTCAACTCTTCCTAAAGCACCGTTTAAATGTTCTTTGTTTATTATTCCACCTTGCCCTGGAGTTTGAGTTTTTAAAATCATAGCTACTGTTGCACTTAAAACAGCTGCCATGAGTTCAGCATCTTTATATCTTCCTAATTGTTTAAAAGATTTTAATACAGGAGCTAATATTGGAACTCCTCTTCTTTGCCCAATTCTATTAGGTTCAAATACATGTAAAATATGTCTTCCACCTAATGAATTAAAAACTGGATATCCTTGTATTTCAACATTTCCATCTCCTGGATGCTTATTAGAAATATAATATTTAAATAGCTCTCCATTTGAATTAAATTCAACCCCTTCTTTTGTTAACTCGTTAGCTCCTAATGGATTAACTACCCTATCAGCTTCAATAAGCTGAATACATAACTCTATATCTACAATTTTAGTTTTTTTTCTTTTGATTACTGTAAATACATCTCCATTCATTAACCAAGATATCATCGTTAAAGCTTGTAAAGTATAAAAATCATGCATCCTTGTTGAATCTGAGTTGCTTGAATAAGCCCATGCATCGAACCTCATTTTTATAATTCGTTCCATCTCTTTAGCTTTTTCTTCACTAATTCCTAAATATGAATAATTTATTGTTGGTTCAGGTAATAACCCTACTCCAATACCTTTATTTCTAAACTTTTCTAAAACAGCAACCGCTATTTCATTAGTCATATAAAGATCTCGGCTCATACCTCTCAGTTCTTGAAGATTATCTAAAATGTCATTGTCTGCACTATCTGCGAGATAATCCCAACCTGAAAATTCAGGTCCTCTTGTTTCATAACCTTTATTTTGAATATCTATTTTTAACTCTGATGTTTCTAATTCTTGACTCACACTAGATTCTTTACCTTTTTTTGAAAAAAAACTGAACAACCCTACCATATTGGCACTCCTGACGAAAAGGTACTTGCTCCACCTAATTTAGCTTTATTCAATCTTTTTTCCCAAAGCTCAATCATCTTTTGTACTTCATCTAAATCAGCTCTTCTTATTTTTCTTCCTTCTACCTCATACTCTTGAGCTAAAGCAATAGCTTCCTCTGCCTTTAACCACATTTCTAATTTTTTTGTACACATTTCAACTGAAAAATATGACATTATTCCTCACCTTCTTTCACCAGTATTTTCTCTGTATTTTCAATGGATAACATTGCAGCAGTAGCATACCCAAACAAATCTAAAGGTTCATTTCTTCTTTGCCCAATTACTTGCCATTCCCATTTAAATCCTCTTACTGTAAGCTTTCTAACTTTTCTTTCTGAGATTAACCCTTCAAAAAAAACTATGTCAAATCCCGCTGTACTATCTGTTGGGAAATAACAGCATCCATCTCCCTCTTTAAGTTTTAATCTTGCATAAGTTAAGTCTTTTAAAGCGTTAACTCCTAAAGACCATAATTTTATATTATATGATCCTTCTTTTTTTATTTCGTTATATGTTAAAGGATTTCTTCCCTCTCCTCCAACTCCTTTAATTGCAAATATATTTCGATGTTCTTTATCTGATACATATTCATAAACTGTTTTTGTATTATGTCCTGAGTCTATGAACGTACAAGCTATCATTGTATTTTTTTCTTTATCTTTGTAATAAAACTTTTGAGATAAAAATTCATCTAACTTTTCCCAAGTTTTCGGATCTGTGGTATTTCCAGGTATAACTAAATATTTTACTGCATAACTTGTTTGTCCATATCCCCATCCCATTACAAGCACTTCAAGTCTATTATCTTGCACATCGACACTTGCTGTTAAATATACAATATTTTCATGTAATTCAGCTTCATAATTTATTTTCTCTTCGTACAATTCAATATAATCTTTAACATCTCCTAATTCATAAGACCACACTCTACCTAAAACTGTATTATAAAACGTTTGGAGTTTTAAAGGATTAGTTCCTGCATCTATATATTCTTGAACTATATCTTTCCAAGATACCCAAGGTGAAGATAAAGCATTTAAAGCAAATCCTAAATGGTGTTTTCTTTCTGGGAATTTCGCAATCCATTCTCCCTTATCATCGTTGGCTCTCCATGTTTTCTCATCTGAAATAACACCACAATTTTCACAAACCATTTTCACTGTACTTGGATCATTGTTTTCCCATTTTATATTTTCCCATCTTAAAACTTGTAATTCTCCACAACTAGGACAAGGTATTGCCCACTCTTCTTGACTAGAAAGATTATATTCATCTTGGATTAAACTCTCGCCATCTATCGTAGGTGTTGAAACTCGAATACTTTTTGAATTATCAAAGTTTTGAGTTCTCCTATCTGCTAATTCTATAGGGCTTCCTTCTTTTCCTGAATTTCTTTTAAATCTATCAACTTCATCCATAAGTATTACTCTTACTGGCCTACCTGATAAATGAGCTGGATTCTCAGTTCCTACAATAGCAATATACCCTCCTGGAAACTTTTTTCTCATAACTGTATTATTGTTTCTATCATCCATTATTTTTTTAAGGACTTTGGTATCTCTTATCATGGGCGATAATCTCTCATGAGAAAACCCTTCTCCAAATTTGCTTGATGGAAAAATCATAAGCATTGGACAAGGATCTTGTTCTATAAAAAATCCTATTATATTTAAAATAACTTCTGTCTTTCCTATTTGAGCTGAACTCATTATAGTAATTTTTCTTACTTCTTTTTCTGTCACTATTTTCATAATTCTTAGCAAATACGGAGTATTCTTAGTAATCCATTTTCCTGGTTTTGGTGATCCTTCTCTTGATAAAATTCTATATTTTTCAGCCCAACTATTTACATCATATTTTTTTCTAGGCTTGAAAGCTTTTTTAAACAAAATGTTTACCAATTCTTTTTCTTTACTCTTCATCATCTTCACTTTCTGTAGATAAAGTTTTTTCTAAAGTTTCTATTAAAATCTCTTCAATTTGCTTTTGGTTTTTTCCTTCAAGTTCTTTAGCTATTGCAGAAGGTATTTGTAATAGGGAATTTTTTAAATAAGCTAGCATATCTTCAAATTCAGATATTATTTTTCTCCTATCAACATATTCATCAGCCATTATTTTTAATTTGTATTCTTTCAATTTTGTATCCATTATTTTATTTTCCAGAGCATAATCTTTTTTTGAGCTTTTAGAATAATTTGCAAATAGCATTACAGCTTCCAAAAAGTTATACTTCGAATAAAATTTAGATTCTTTATTTTGGTTTTTAGATTTTTTACAAATTTGACGAATCCATTTTGTAGTTACTCCTAGTTTTAAGGCTAGTTTTTCTTCTGATATCCAAAAGTTTGGAAAATCATTCATTTTCTATCCTCCTTCAAGGTATACAGATTTTTCTCATTTTGGAACTGAAATCAAAAAAATTCATATTTGCGAAACGCTTGAAAGTCCCTCGGCCCCGCAAAGCTTTATTTTAGTTTTTACAGTACCTTTTTACCCTAGATCAATATCTTTAGATTCTTTCTCTTTTGTCTCATAAAGTCTATCTAACTCTAACTTGTCTCTTTCGTATTGAGCAACAGCTCTCTTGTGCTCTATCTCTTCTGTTTCATTTCTTAAGTTAAACATATCCTTTTGATTCGCTCTTAATAAAGTTAAACTCTTTATTCTTAAACTTATGGCCTCTTCTCTTGCTTTACTTAATATAGCTCCTCCAGTAAGCAGCTCTCTGTACATTTCTTTTGTAGCAGCTATTTGAAGTGTCATCCACATATCAATTTGTTCTTCTGATGTAGCTGAGTACTTTTCTTTGATTTTCTCTAAAGCTTGATTATGTATTAAGTCTGCATTGATTCCTTTTTCCCAACAATTCTTACTTGCTAAATTTGTTAATGTTCCTAGATTAACTCCATATTCATGTGCTAATATTTTTAGATCTACACCTAATTCAAACCAACCTCTTATTTCTTTTTTGGTTGCTGCTGATACAGTAATATATCTTTTTATTTTTTTAGCCATTTTTACCACCTAACATTTATATAATAATTTACCTGGCCTTTCCTCAAGTATTGCTATATAGGAAAATTGAGATTTTAAAACTATTCAAAATATGCTCAATCTCCTCTTATAATCTAGCTTTATAGCATTTTTCAATTTAACCACTAAATGAAATTAGTGGTTAAAAATATTATCCACCAAATAATTAAGCTGCTTAAGCCCATCATGATGAATATACTTTGTTCTTATTCTTTTTGTTTCCCTTGTTTTATGAGGTTTATCATATCTTTTTATTAATTCTTCTAAAAATGAGTAATCAAATACCCAGTATTCATCTTCTAAAAATTTATAGACATTTCTTCTTTCTTTCATTCCTATTTTTCTATCTTGTTTTGCTAATGCTTTAAAGGTGGCATACCCCTTATCTAAATTATTTTTCAAATCCATCTCGATATATTTATCTGCAGGTTTTTTTAATTTTTCTAAAACTAAATATCTAAAGACTTTTTCAATATTTTCAAAATTATGTATTATTCCATATAAAGATAAATCTAATTGTAAACTTTTAGATAAATGAGTTAATACTCTACTTAAAAGAGTCCATTCTATTCTAGTTAATGGTTCATTTAATAACTCTTCATTTCCTATTTCTAAAGTCTTATCATATGCTTGACATGTTGTTGGTCCCCATTTAGCTATTAAACTTCCTGGTGTAAACATGTCCTTTAAACTTTTATTTTCTTTAAAGTCTGAAATTCTCTTAAGTTGTTTACTTTTTATTAATAGCAATAATAAAGCTTCGTGTAATTCTTTAAAACTTCTAAAGATATTTATATTTATTTCTAATTCCGCTATTTTTGCATTAGTTAAATCAATTTCAATTCCCTTATCTAAAAAGTGTTTTATTAATATATCTAAAGCCACTTTCAACTCTTCCCCTCTTGAATTATATATATTATGTCCATTCAAAATCTTATTAGGATTAAAAGAGAGTTGCTTAAATTCTTTTATTGTTGTTTTTTCATCAGCAAATAATCTTGTTACTGATGTTAGTTCCGCTATCTCAGTTTCAATACTTATTTTTTCCTGATAATATTCATTGGGAACCTCTTCATATCTTTTATATGCATTCAAACATTTAATTTCAAAGTTATATAAAACTATTCGATCTATTCCTATTCTTTTACATAAGCTATGATTTAGCATTTTTCACCTCCTGAAAATAAAATAAAGTCCTAAATGATATCACTATCATTCAGGACTTCGAGAGTCTCAAACTTTTATATCTGCTGTTTTTCCACACAAGCATTGAACTTTATTATTTCCATTAATACCTAAAATTATTTTACCTTTAGGTTTTAAAATTTCTACTTCTCCATCTGGAGTGCATTTACCAATAAGTCTTTGACAATTATTACATCTTAACTCTTTATCTTTTTTCACTTTAATTCCTCCTCACCTAAATCTGTATATTTAATACAAACTTAAATCAAAAGAAATGTTTTGATGATTCTATCCCCTACATGTTAAAATATATTTGAGGTGGTTATTTATGGTAGATATTTTAACTGTTAAATTAGGCTTATTACTTTTTCCTGGAATGTTAGGTTTAATATTATTTCAATTTTCAATTTATCATAAGAGAGATTTAAAACTATTTGAATTTATGGCATACTCTATAGTTATTACAATTTTTTCATTTTTATTTAATTTTGAGCAGTTTATTTTATTTTTACAAACTACTAATAAATTAGATATTGATTTTAAAATTTATATAATTACAGTTTTTATTGCTCTGTTCACTTCTTGGTCTCTTGCTATGATTATGAATAACGGAAAAATTTATTCCATTTTACATTTAAAACATACTGGAAAAAATCCTACAATAGAAAATTTTTTTATGCATGATGAAATTCATAAAAAAAATCGAAGACATTATATGATGGTGAAAACTAATGATTTTGCATATATCGGTAACATCTATGAAAACAATAGACTCAATAATGATTACGTTGAATTTTTAATTTCTGATGTCAATATATATACCTATTCTCCTACAGGTGAACTAATAGATTTCTCTGAAAGAGTTTCTGTTTATCTTTGCTTAAAATTTGGAGAATTTTCTGTAGAAACACCATTAGAAGAATAATTTTAAGGAGGTGATCCTATGAGCAAAAAAGGTGATGTTCAAAACGGTACTAAGCCATCTACACTTAGTGCCCCACCATCTAAACCAACTCCTAAAAAATAAAATACTCCCATAAAATCACCTCGAACCTCTTCACAGGAGGTTCTTTTTTTTATTCATTACAAGATTCGAACTTGTGACCTTACACTACCAAGGTGTATGCTCTACCGAACTGAGCTAAATGAATATCTAGTGGAGCAAATAGCTCCACATTTCAATATTGAAAAAATATTCTGTTGTTGGTTATAGGATTCGAACCTATGATTTATCTGAGTACGATTCAGTTGCCTTACCACTTAGCTAAACCAACATCTGGCGGAGATAACAGGACTCGAACCTGCGAGAGCTATTAACTCGGCAGTTTAGCAAACTGCTACCTTACCAACTAGGCTATATCTCCGCATTTCTTAGAAAAATAACGGGGATTTTTTTACTTTTAAAATCTAATAACTTTTTTTATATTTGGATTGCTATTTTTCTAAGATATGAACTCTTAAATATTACTTTAAGAGCTCAAACCTTAGCTACAATTATTCATTGTAGTTTTGTTTTATTAACCAATTATGATTTCGTCAATATCTAAGCTTGAATATTTTTCATAAATTAATGCCTCTATTTTCTCTTTAGCTTCTTCTTTCGTCTCTGCCTCTACTTCATAAGTTCCTGCTCTAAAACTTATGTATACATCTTCTCTAATTTTTTTCTTCATAAATTACACCTTCTTCTTTTTATATTCTCTAAAAAATTCTTTCATTACATCTTCTATTTTTTCAAGATGTTTTTCTGGAAGATAATTTTCTATACAATAATTTTTATGAAGTCCTGCTAGATTCGCTACTGTTTCTAGTGCTACGCTTATAAAATCTAAACAATTTTTTCCAGGATTTCTTTCAAGCCACATATCGTATAAATCTAATGCCTCTATCAGTTCTACTCTAATGTCCATACAACTTAAAATATCATACGTCGTCGGGAAATCTACATCTTGTAAATCCAAAACAAAGAATGGTTTCTCTCCTCTTTTCAAAATTAAATTATTTTCATCAACTTTCAATTCGTAGTTATTTTTATTTGAAATAATTTTATATTCCTTCCCCTTAATTACTATTTTATCCATTTGTAACACCTCCTAACCAAAACCCACCAATTAATTGATGAGCTTTAACTAAGAGATACGTGTGCATCTTTGGACATTTCTATCTAATATGATATAATTTCTTAGGTGGTGATGTTATGAATGAAACTATTTTAAAAATTATGATTACTTTTTTCCCTGGAATTATAGCTACTTCTGTATTACAATTTTTTAATCCAAGAAACAAAAAGTACTCAAGTGTTGAATTTACTCTTTATTCTTTTGTTTACGGAGTAATTATCAGTATCGGTATAAATCATTTTTTTAATACTGGCTTAGATTTTTCTTTAAACTCTCTTCCAGATAAAAATGAGTTGGTTTTATCTTTTTTTGTTGCTTTTTTTGTTGGAATAACCTCTTCTTTTTTAAGAAATTGTGGATTATTCCACGCTATAGCACATCAATTCCATATTTCTTATGAATCTGGTTTTGAAAATGCTCTTGATTTCATCTACAAAAGCTCTTTTAAAAATGCTAAGCTTATTAGAAAAAGTTATGTAAATGTAAAGCTTCTAGATGGTTCGGCTACCTATTACGGAGAGATTGTGGTTCAAGAATCTCATTCAGATTACGTAGAGCTTGTCTTAAAAAATGTTAGTATATTTTTTAAAAATAATCCAAAAGATGTACGATACGAACAAGACGCTGTTTTCTTACAACTTGTTCCTGGAACATTTTTTATTGACTTCGCTTTTGATGAAGTAGAAGAATCACCTTTAAAACTAACAATAAAAAAAGGTGTTTCAATATATTTGATACTTTTATTTATCAACGCTATTTATTCTTATTACAAAAATTTATAACAAGAAAGGAGAGAGTCACGATGAGTAACTTTGACGATCCTAAAGAAAACGACGAACTTTTCGAAAAGGTTCTTGAAAATCTTTTCCCAGACCCGCAAGATTCCGTTCCCAGAGGAAACTTAAGCGGTACAAAACCAACAGAAAAATAAATACAAGTTCAAAGCATCACCGCTGACCGCCTCTTTGTAGAGGCTTTTTATTTTCTCCTAACTAAAACCCACCAAGCTATTGATGAACTTTAACTAAGAGACTTTTTTATTGTGGGTTTATTCTCCAAAAAGTTATAATTTATCAGTTATAGCAACTACTTGCACAGGAGGCTTTCATGAATAAACACGAAATGATAATTCAAATCAAAAATTTTGTAACTACAGATTTTAGTGATATTTTGACCTCAGAAGTAAAAATATTAAAATTACATGCACTAACATCTTGTGGTCTTGTTAGCGGTGAAGTTCTTTCGCTAGAAGAACTTCAAAAAATTGTAAATTCAAACGGATCTAATTTATCCTCGTTTTCAATAAATCCGTTTGCATGCGCATTTAAAATGGTAAATGCAACAGAAGAGATTTACAACGATATTCTTCCATTAAAAAATGTTGAAATTTTTACCAATAACTCTATTTTTAAGTTTCAATATTTGATATTATTTCACGATCAAATAACTGGTATAACTGCTACACCTTAATTAAATTTTAAGAGCGGCTAGTTGCTATAACATTTTTGCTTAATTTTTTCTAAAATAGCTTTTTCTAATTCTTCTGGTGTCATTCTTTTTTTTAAAATAACTTCTATTCCTTTCATTTCTTTTACTTCCATTTTCTCCTCCTAACTAAAACCCACCAAGCTATTGATGAACTTTAACTAAGAGACTTTTTATTTAAATTGTCTCTTTAAGCTTGCTCTTTATCTCTTTCACCGATATAATATATTGGGCTAGATTTTAAGACTAGGAGGGATTACTATATCTAAACAAGAAACATTAAATACATGTATTGAAAACTTCTCAAATTATTTTAACAAATATCCACTTATCCAGCAGACGATAGATGACAAAAATCACTTAGTGAAAACTACCATCTTTCTTGGAGAGGTTTCTTATCCGATTAGCTCAGGATATGCTTCTATTTCTGATTATACTGATGTTAACGAGAGTGCATGTGAATCAGCTATAAACGCATTTAAAAATTTTAATTCTAAGTTTTAAAAACATAAACTAAATTACACAAAATCTAGCCCGCTATTTTTTTATTTTCTCTAACTCGATTCTATTCCAATTATATTTTTTTATAAATTCTGTTACTAATTCTGTTTCATTTTTTAATTTCAAATCTCTTATTTTCGATGTAAACTTTTCTAAATCCTCTAAAAATTTATTCATTTGTAGCACCTCCTAACTAAAACCCACCAAGCTATTGATGAACTTTAACTAAGAGACTTTTTCTCATTGTAGATTTACTCTTTCAGATTATATAATATATAATTAAATACTGTATCAGAAGGAGTTTGCGTATGCGTAATTACATAATTATTTTTTTTATTCTTTTAGATTTAGTTATTATTATCAATTCTAAGAAACTAAAAACTTTGAAAAATTTTAGAATTTTTTTAAATCTTCTTGCTTTTGTAGAATTCTCATTTATCTTTTGGGTATTCTACAGTGACAACGAACTGGTTATTCTTAATTTTATCGATAGCATTAAAAATAAATTTACAAACTTATTTTTAAATAGCCACAAAATTATACCTAGTGAGTTAAAGCCATAATGAAACCTTTAATTCTTAATATAGTTCTTGATGTTTTACAAAATACTCTACACCAAGAGGACTGTTTAGCTCGCAGTAAATATATTTCAGAATATTTTTCAAAACCTCAAACTCAATCTGAAATAGAATTTTTATTTTCAATAATTTCATATTTAGTTAAGGTTGAAAATAATCTTATTCTTGAAATTTGTCCTTGTTGTCTAGGTAAAAAATTTGATTTATTTTCTGATTTTAATAATTTACTTTAAAATTTAATGTCTCTAAAGGAGGTTTTATAATGAAGCTATATCTAAGCAATCTAAATGTTTTACATCTTGAAAGCTGTCCTCATTGTAGCTATAAAACACTAATAGAATTTACACAATCAGAAGGACAAACTGATATTAATTTTTTAGTTTCAACTGTTGTATATTTAGCTAATAATTTTGAAAGTACTATTCCAATTGAAATTTGTCCTCACTGCCTAGGAAAAAGATTTAATCTTTTATCACCAGAATTTAATTCATTTTAAAACTAGCTTAAGCTAGTTTTTATTTTCTCCTAACTAAAACTCATCAAGTCATTGATGAACTTTAACTAAAAGACTTTTTTATTGTAGATTTATTCTCCAAAAAGTTATAATTTTATACCCGACAAGGAACAATATTATAACTTTTGGGAGGTATTTTATGAAAATAGTTACATTTTATGAACCAAATGATTCAACTTTTTTTGATGGAATAAATAAAATTCTTCATCTAAGCGACTTGATGGAAGAAAACGGCTGTAAAAAACTCGAGCGTACTCCTTGGGTAGTAATGGACTCGTATATTGATCGTTTACACTATGATATTTTTGTTAAAAAAATGATTTTATGTCCACTTTGCTTTAAAGGTTTAACCTCTGAAAATTTCATCGATGTACCTGGAATACAGTTCGATGAATGCGTTGCAAAAAGTAAAGAGAACGAAAAAGAATTAAAAAATTCTTTAAAAAAATAGTTTAAAATTTTATACTAGCAGAGAGATGATTAAACATTTTCTCTGCTTTTATCATTCTTGTTCTTATATACATATAGATAACATCCATTTGCCAATTTTTACTTTCTGCTAAATACTCTCCTGGAAACTCCCTGTTGATAGCTTCTATTCTATTTCTTAAATGACAAATTATTCCATATAATTTATTCATTTTCTCTATCTTTATAAAATAATTTTCATTAGGCAATTTACTTTTATCCTCTTTAATTGGTCTTGATAGCTCATCCATCATGTAACCAAGTTTACATTTAATGCCCACTTCTTCTATCAAAAGTAACTCTGATTTAGAAAAAATATATTCTTCTCCTGTAATAGTTGTAATATCATTTTTTAAAATAGGGATTTCACAGCCTCTAGCAACTGCTAAGGCATAATCATTATACAATCTTTTATCCATTTTTAACACCTTCCTACTATTGATAAAATTTCCTAACTAAAATTCACCAAGCTATTGATGAACTTTAACTAAGAGACTTTTCATTTAAATTGTCTCTTTTTTTAATTTTTCAAATATTTTTTCTTTAAAATCAGAAGGTGCATCCTCCAAGTAAAATTCTAATAATATTTTTTCTTTTTCTTCCTCTGAAAATTCAATTGCTTCAAAAATTTTTTTTATATGGTTTATATTTAGTTTTTTTATGCCATGATTTAAAGAAGAGGCGAATTGACAAGTTGTGCCTAAGATTTCTGCCATCTTTTTATTTGTTATATTTTTATCTTTTTTAATTCTTTTTAACAAAAACAAGTTGACACCTCCTTTTTGAAAGAGTATAAACCTTATTAGTGTATTTTGTCAACAAAAAAATATTATATACACCTTGGAGGTTTTTATGAAAAACAAAAAAATATTAAAAAGTATTAAAAAAAAGGGAGGATGTTGTACACCAAAGGTTAGAATATTATTAACCAAAATTGCAAAAGCATTAAAAAATAAATAAATAAAAAAAGGAGTAAAATTTTACTCCTTTTTTCTTTTTGCATTTTTTTCGATTTTATATAAAATAAAATCCAATATTTCTTCTTTTGCTTTATCATCTTTTATTTTAAAAATATTTTCAATTATCTCTTGCATTTTTTCATCGGCAGAAAGTTCTTTATGTTTTTCTTCAACATTTTCTATATTTTCTAACCATTGCATCATCTCTTGATCTTCGTATAAATTAGACGCTCTTTTCTTTAATTCTAAAATCTCTTCTTTTCTTAAATTTAATTTATCACCCATTATTTCGATTTGTTTAAAATTTAATTTTTTTCTTCCTTTGAATACGCCGTTAATAAATTGTGGACTAACTCCTAAACTTTTCGCCAAATCTACTTGCTTAATAGAATATTTATCAAGTATTTTTTTCAAAGATTCTGCTAGCTTATTCACACTCTCACCTCCTAAAAACACTAGTTATTTACCCTTATTATATCATTTTTTTAAAAAAATTAAAAAAAATTTGACAAATTAACCGAATTAGTTTATTATACAATCAACCTTTGTGGTTAATTTTTTTAGATTAGGAGGACTTTTATGTTCAATCACAATAAATTGGATGCGTATAAAGCAATGCTAGAACTTACCGAAGCTGATGTGCTGACTTTTAATAAAAACTCTGTTGTTTTTGAAATCGGAGAAAAGTATACTTTGATTTTTGGTAAAGATGCCAAGATGATTCAAGCTGCCGATTGGGAGTATTTTAAAAAGAAAGTTGCTAAAGAGATTTTGCCAGAAAATTAAAAAAGCACTCTTTTACGTGAGTGCTTTAAGATTTCAAGATTTATTTGTATACTCCAGTTTTTCACCCCCCCGAAAAATAGTTTAGTTCCCTCTAATACTAAGCATTGGAGTGTACAACTAAGTCTTGAACTTATAAATAAAAAAAGAGGTATCCACAAATGTGAACACCCCGAGCTAGTAAATCGAGTGTATCATATTTTCGGATTCCTTGCAAGGAGGAATTTTTATGTCATTAAAAAAACTTAGTAATTTCAATGCGTTTGTTGAAAAAATGATTTTAAAGTATGGAGAGAATGTTGCCTTCAAGGATTTAAAAGTAGGTGATTATATTGAGTATTGTAGCTAAAAAGATATATACAATCATGTTTCTTGGAACTTGTGTTCATTCTTTTGTAAATGAAGATGAAGCTGTAGTAGAACTGAAAGAGAGAAATAAAAAA
>JBOFRT010000420.1:0-44222 GCA_051651165.1 Cetobacterium sp. | reverse complement strand
TCATTGAAGAGATTGGATATACTTATGAAGATTTTATTATAGATTACCAAAAGGATATTTCACAATATAAAGAAACTGAAATTTTATTTAAAATTTGGTCTCAAGGATATGGTATAACTGATTATGCTAAAATAGTAGGTGTTTCATACTCAACTCTTTCTAGAGGGCTTATAAATGGCTTTAAAGATGCTTATTCATCACTTTTAGACGCATGTGCAATACTTATATTTGATCACTTTGATAAAAGAGATATTGAGGATTTAAATTTAGAGTTTGGAGAGGGATATTGTAAATTAATTGGAGATAATGAACAGCTTACATTAGTTAGAGAAAAATATAAAATTGGTTATCCTATCTTACCTTACAGAGATAATTTAAGTCATATTGCTTTTAATGGACCATTTTATAACTACTTGAAAAATCTATACTCTTGTAATTAGTAAAGTCCTTTAGAAACTAAAGATACTTTAATCAAAGAAAAAAATAAAATTTAAATTATTTTGAGAAAACTTTTGTTTTCTCTTTTTTATTTTTTTAATAATAATTATATTTTAATTAAAAAATACTACTCCTATTTTTGATAACAGGAATAGTATTTTTTAGATTATTTTTGATTCATTAAATTCTCATCCTTTAATAAAGCTCCAACAAATCTATTAATTGGTTCTATTAACAAACTTTCCAATTCTTTTCTACTTCTTATAACTTGATCAAAATTAGGAGTTGCTAAAATTTTTTCGTAAATCTCCGTGCTTATTTTTTCTATAAGCTTACTTCTATCATTTTCACTTGCAATTGTCATTAATTTTCTTAAGTTATTGTAATATATATCTAAACTAGAATAAAATAAATCCCATAAATTATCATAATTTATTTTCTCGAATTCTTCTATTTTTATATCAATTTCTTTATCTCCAAATAATTTTTCTATATATTCACACTCTTGAAAATCTTCTTCATAATTTTCGTTCAATATAACTATAAAATTAAAAATAGAAAATAAAATTACTGTCGAAAACAATACGCCTTTACTTACTTCGAGTTTAATTTTATGAAATATTGTATCTACTATCACATCACAATTATAAGGTATTACACTTTCTTCCTTTCTAACTTTTAACTCCTCTATACATTTTGTTAATTTTTCAGCTGAAACATTTTGCAAAATTGCAAAATTTAAAGCTATTTTTAAAATTCCTAACTTTATCTCTTCTGTTATATCCCCTAATTTAATTTCAATTTTTGGTGGAACTGAATATTTAATATTTGTTTCTATTGGTACATCTTTTTTTTCAAATTTTTTCAAATATTGCCTCTCCATATATTTAGGTATTTCTATGCTATTTTCTTTAACTATTGGAGCTCTCAATTCTACAGTTCCATCACTATAAAGTGAATATTTGTTTCTGTCCCTACCTTCTACCTTTAGCGGTTGAACTTCTCCACGATCTCTTGATATATCAAATAATATCATTAAGATTTGGTATTCTTTTCCAAAATTAATATCAATCGTTTCTCCCAAACTGGAATTACAATTTCGACAAATTAAATCAAAAGATTTTAATCTTCCACCAATACAATTAGGTATTATATGCTCTGCTGATCTATTTTTTCCTTCTAAGATAACACCACATATATAACACTTTTGCTTTTCTTCTTCCACTTAATTTCTCCCCCTAAATTACTTTGATATTCTATACTAATAGAATATCAAAAATATACTTTAGTTCAAAATATTTTTTAACTTTCTCATCCTGCAATTTATTTCATTTGTTAACTTATCATTGTCATCCATGTTTCTGCGGAATGGGATTTGACGAGGAACTATGTACTTGCACTCCTTACGATTTAAGAAGATACTCTAAAAAATTATCTGGTCCTATTATAGATAGAATTGATTTATATGTTGAAATTTATCGATTGAATGATACAGAGATTTTAGATGAAGAGAGAGGTGATTCTTCAAAATTGATTAAAGAGCGTGTTATCAAAGCCCGAGAGATACAGAATCTAAGATTTTTAGGAAATAAATTAAATCGTGATATGGATAACAGTGAAGTCGAAAAATTCTGCTCTTTAGACTCTGAATGTGAAAATATAATTAGAACTGCTATTAGAACTTTAAATCTATCTATGCGAACTTACCATAAAATACTAAAAGTTGCTAGAACTATCGCCGATTTAGATAATGCTATTAATATAGAAAAAAATCATTTATTAGAAGCTATCAATTTTAGAAAAAACTAATAAAAAAGAGATGCTGTTTAAATCAAACATTGGCATCTCTTTTCTTTATTAGTTATTTTTTTCTGCAACTATTTTTGCTAAAACTCCATTGATGAACTCATGAGATTTTTCATCTCCATATTTTTTAGCTAATTCTACAACTTCGTTTACAACAATCTCTGCTGGAACATCCTCAAATAAAACTTCATATGTAGATATTTTTAATAATGCTTTCTCTACATTTCCAATTCTTTCTAAGCTCCATCCTGTGATGTTATTTTTTAAAGTCTCTACAACTTTCTCATCGTTTAATGCCATACCTTTTGAGTATTTTACAATAAACTCCTTCTCATTTGTATTTAAATTAGTCTCATCTCTTAGCATGTAATTCTCTAAAGTTTCGTCTATTTTAACTTCTGTTAACTCCGATTCAAAAACTATTTTAAATAACTCTTCTCTTGCTACTCTTCTACTCATTACTGTTTCCTTTCTAATCCTTTAATCTATTTAATATTTGTTTTTTTAACTTCTCTTGAAAATCTCTATCTCCTAGTTTATACCCTACAAACGCTAAAATCAATATAAACATTGTTTTTAAAATTCCATACTCCACTAAAAGAATTCCAGATATTAATCCTAGGATAGCGTATAGATATTTTTTAAAATTAAGAATAAAGTTTTCAATAATTTTTTCTAACATCATCTTTTGCTCCTCCTATTCAATTATATCTCTTTTTATTGATAACCTCGAAATTTTTACCTCTATATAATCAACCTTTAAATCTAGTTTTTCTTCTAAGTTACTCTTTATTAAATTCTGTATATCTACAGTTTTTGTTGATAAATTATTATTTGAAATCATGTCTAAGTTTAATTTAATAAAGTATTTACTACCCCTATTCCCACAATCGATTTTTAATCCCTTTATATCACTATCTCTTGATAGTATCTCTCTAATTAGATTTTTCACTGTATCTGTTGATATATGTACTGCTCCGTGTTCATTTTTTATAACATAATCTTTTTCTTTTGAAAACTTTGATAATAATTTTAGTACTGATATACATATGTAAGCTAAACATATATTAAAAAATACTACTTTAAATATAAGTGAGCTACTATCTATTGTCGAAAAATATTGTGGCATTGTTATATAACCAATCCCTGCTACAGCCATAGTAAAGATCCCTATCCATGCAAAGAAAAATATTATTTTTTTTATCAAGAAACTCACCCCTGTAAGAAAGATTAGAGGCGTATCAAAACGCCTCTTTTATAATTATACTATCTCAATATCTTCGTGTCTATCTTCAAATTCTTCTGTTAAAATTTTAACATCTTGAACAAAAACATTTACTTCTACAACTTTTAAACCAGTCATTGTACTCACTGCTGTTAAAACATTCTTTTGAACGTTTTGAGCTACTTCAGAGATTTGGTAACCGTATTCTACTATTATATAGATCTCTACGCTACACTCTTTCTCTCCTACTTCAACTTTAACACCGTTTGTAAGTCTTTTCTTTCCTAGCATCTTACTAACTTCATCTGCTACTCCACCTGCTAGTTTATAAACTCCAGAAACATCCTGTGCTGCCTTTGCTGAAATCGTCTTTACTACATCATCTGCTATTTTTATATTTCCTAACTCGTTCATAAAAACACCTCCGTAGATATTATACCTATATTATTACATTTATTTAAAATTTTTCCTAGCTATTTATTAATTTTTTTCAAAATTTTCTTCAATAAATTTAGTTGTTACTTTTCCACTTCTATATACTTTATTATCTAGTACCTCTAAATGGAATGGAATTGTAGTATCGATTCCCTCTATAATAAACTCATTTAAAGCTCTTTTCATCTTCTCAATTGCTTCCTCTCTAGTGATTCCATGGACGATAAGTTTTCCTATCATAGAATCATAGTATGGAGAGATTTCATATCCAGAATATGAATGTGAATCAACTCTTACTCCTGGCCCACCTGGAACGATATAAGTTTCTAACTTTCCTGGTGAAGGTAAAAATCCAGCTTTAGTATCCTCTGCATTTATTCTACACTCTATTGCGTGACCAAATAGCACAACATCCTCTTGAGAGATATTAATTCTCTCTCCTTCAGCTACCTTTATTTGTAACTTGATTATATCTATTCCTGTTACCATCTCTGTAACTGTATGTTCAACTTGAACTCTTGTATTCATCTCCATGAAGTAGAAGTTATCATCTTTGTCTACTAAGAACTCTAAAGTTCCAGCTGAATCATAACTTATTGATTTAGCTAATTTTACAGCGGCCTCTCCCATAGCCTTTCTAACTTTAGAAGGTAACTTATACGATGGTGCTTCCTCTATTAACTTTTGATGTCTTCTTTGAATAGAACAATCTCTTTCACCTAAATGGATTACATTTCCATGCTTATCTCCTATAATTTGGATTTCAACGTGTCTAGGATTTTCAACAAATTTTTCTATATATACATCTGGATTTCCAAATGCTGATTCTGCTTCTGTTTGAGCTGCTATAATTCTGCTTTCTAACTCTTCTGCGGTTCTGGCAAGTCTCATACCTTTTCCTCCACCACCAGCAGTAGCTTTTATCATTACAGGGTATCCGATTCTCTCTTCAACCTCTTTTCTAGCATCATCTATACTTCTAACAATACCTGTTCCATTTGTTAAAGGAACCTCATTTTCAATTGCAGTTTTTCTAGCTGTAGCCTTATCTCCCATACTTTCAATAGCTTCTGGACTTGGTCCTATGAATGTTATATTATGTGTTTGGCATATTCTAGCAAATCTAGCATTTTCAGATAAAAATCCATATCCTGGATGAATTGCATTTGCTCCTGTTATCTCTGCTGCTGCTAAAATATTTGGTATTTTTAAATACGATTCTGTACTTAAAGGCCCCCCAATACATACAGCTTCATCTGCTAATCTTACATGTAAGCTATCCTTATCCGCTTCTGAATAAACAGCAACTGTTTTTATTCCAAGCTCTTTTGCTGCTCTTATAATTCTAACAGCTATTTCACCTCTATTAGCAATTAATATCTTTTTAAACATAAAATCCTCCCGATTATCTTGCTGTAGCTTTTACTTTTAATAAAGCCTTACCGTAGTCAACTACTCCACCATCTTTTACTGTTATTTCTAACACCTCTCCAGCTACTGTAGCTTTTAAAGGAGTCTTTAATCCCATCACGTAAATATAACCTAGATCTTGTCCAACTTTAATTTTGTCTCCAACTTTAACAGAGTTCTGATAGAAATATTTTCCTATTCCTGTTGATAAAATATTTTTTATATTATCCTCTTTTTTTGCAACCTCTTTAGTCGACTGAACAATCTCTTTTGGTATTACAACTTTTCTTTGCGGAGATTTTTTTATTTTTATTTTTAAATTTTCATTTTCCTCATAACTAATCTCTGTAAGTCCACACTCACTAAGTACGCTAATTAAATCCTCTATTGCAAACTCCTCTTTCTTCATAGCTCCTCCATCAGTTTTTTATCACCTATTTTAACATAATTTAAAAAATCATTCAAGGTTACATTACATATGTAATCTTATCTGATTACTATACTTTTTTCACCTAGTAACTCCTCGATTTTTCTTATCAAAGTTGGAGTTATCTCTACAGTTATTTTAGAGTTCTTAACCTCTTTATTTCCATCTATATCAATAGCAAAACTAAGGGGTACATCTCCTTTACTATTTAAAAGAAGCTCTTTCAAACGACTGTATTTATCTTTTGATTTCTCATTTATCAATATGTATACTCGATTCCTTTTTGTAAACTCTATCGAATTTAGTGATTTTATATCTTTTACAACTATTTTTTTATTTTCATTTCCATTGAAGTAATCTATTTGAACTGTTCCATCTATTAAAACAGCTTTTCCTTCTAGTTCAATATTCATTAACTCTTTGTACTCTCTAGGGAATATAATTCCTGATATTTGATCATAATAATCCTCTAAAATAAAGGTGCACATCGCTTCCTTTGTTTTTTTTGTGAGTATTTTTTTCACATCCCTTAGTATACCATAAGTTTTTACTGTATGCTGAGAATTTTCTAGTTTTACCTCTGAAATTTTATTCATTTTATAATTTTTTAAAAGCCAGTCATATTTATCAAGGGGATGAGCACTATAATAAAATCCTAAAAACTCCTTTTCCTTATCTAGTTTTTCATCAGCTGTAAAATCAGATAAATCGGGTAAAACAAAATTTACAATTTCAGATTTTGCTCCACCAAATAGATTCATTTGTTGGATATCATCCTCTTTTATTTTTTTATTGGCATAATCTATAACTTTTTCAATCGACTCTATCTTTTGTCTTCTATTTCCAGGTAATGAATCTAAAGCTCCAGCATATATAAGTGCCTCTATATTTTTTTTATTTAATCCCTGACCTCTCAATCTATAAATGAAATCTTCATATCTTAAAAAATTTCCATTTTCTTCAAACTCAGCTTTTATTTTTTGAGCCAAACTCTCTCCTACATTTTTTATAGCTGCTAATGAAAATCTTATCCCACCATTTTCGACTATAAATTTTGAAGCTGGATTATTTACATCTGAAAGTTTTAAATCTATTTTGTGAACCTTAGCATCCTCTATATAAAATGCTACATTTTCAACATTACTTTTTTCTGATGTCATTATTGAAGCATAATACTCTTGTGGATAAAAACATTTAAAATAAGCTGTCCAATAAGCTATAAGAGCATAAGCTGCTGAATGCGATTTATTGAATCCATAACCTGCAAACTTATCTATTAAATAGAATATCTCCTCTGCTTTTTCTTTTGTATATCCATTTTCTACAGATCTTTGAACAAACTTCTCTCTATTTTCATCCATTATAGAAGCCTGTTTTTTTCCCATAGCTCTTCGCAATAAGTCAGCTTCTCCTAATGAGTAGTTAGCCATTATATTAGCTATTTTCATTACTTGCTCTTGATAAAGAATAACTCCGTAAGTCTCTTTTAAAACCTTTTCTAAACTTTCGTGAGGATATTTTATCTCCTCTAAGCCATTTTTACAATTTATAAAACTTTCAACCATTCCAGACCCTAGAGGTCCCGGTCTATATAGTGCTAACAAAGCTATTACATCTTCAAATTTTGTAGGTTTCAATTGAGCCAATATTTTTCTAATTCCTGTTGATTCTAATTGGAATACCCCCAAACTATCACCACTTGAAAGCATCTCATAAACCTCTTTCTCATTTAAAGAGATTTTTGCTAAAACTATCTCCTTGTTTCTACTTTCTTTTATGTACTCTATCGTTCTCTGAAGATTTGTTAAATTTCTCAGTCCTAAAAAATCCATTTTCAACAGACCTAAATCCTCTAACTCTTTCATCTGATACTGCGTCGATATTGTATTATCTTTATTGTCTCCATAAAGTGGAACTACATCCATCAATGGATCTTTTGTTATTACAACTCCAGCAGCATGTATTGATGCATGTCTTACTTTATTTTCTAAACGTTGAGACAAATCTATAAGGTTTCTAATCTCAGTATCTTCTGAATATATCTCTCTAAGTTCTGAGCTATCTCTCAAAGCCTCTGCTAATGTTGAAAATGCTGGAATCAATTTAGCTGTTTTATCCACTTTCATTAAATTTACATCTAGCACTCTTCCAACATCTCTTAAAGCTGCTCTAGCTTTCATTCTACCAAATGTTATAATCTGAGCAACTTTATCCTCACCATACTTTTTAGTAACATACTCAATAACTTCTCCTCTTCTCTCTTGACAAATATCTATATCTATATCTGGCATTGAGATTCTTTCTGGATTTAAAAATCTTTCAAAAATAAGATTATATTTTATTGGGTCTAAATCTGTTATCTTTAATGCATATGCTACCAAACTTCCTGCTGCGGAACCTCTTCCAGGTCCAATTGGAATATTTTTACCTTTTGCATAAGCTATAAAATCCCATACAACTATAAAGTACTCCTCATATCCCATTTTCAAAATAACTTCTAACTCATACTCAACTCTTTTTAATAACTCTTCACTCAATCCTGCTGGATATCTTTCAGCTAAGCCCTTATATACAACTTTTTTTAAAAATTCAGCTGAACTTTTAACACAAGCAGGAATCTCATATTTAGGAAACTTTAATTCTCCAAACTCTAAACTCAAATTACATCTATTTGCAATCTCTTCCGTGTTGTCAATAGCTTCAAGATACTCATCACCCAAAGAGTTTATAACTTCAGCTCTACTTTTTAAAAACAACTCCTTTGTTTCTATTTTCATTCTATTGTTATCTGCAACCTTAGCTCCAGTCTGAATACAAATAACCAAATCTTGAAGAACATGATCGCCTTCATACACATAGTGAGTATCATTTGTAGCAGCACATTTTAGATTATGTTTTTTTGCATATCTAAATAACTCTCTATTTAACTCCTTTTGTCCTTCAACACCATTTCCCTGTAACTCAATATAAAAGTTATCTTCTCCAAAAATCTCTACATACTCTTTTATTTTATTGTCTATAATATTTTCAGATTCATTTCCTAAAATAGCTCTAGATATCTCTCCTTGCATACATGCTGACAGTGCAATTATCCCTTCACTATGCTCTTTTAAAAACTCTTTATCCACACGGGGTCTATAGTAAAATCCTTTTAAAAACCCTACCGATGAAATTTTTAAAAGATTCTGATACCCCTTTAAATTTTTAGCTAATAAAATAAGATGGAAATTTCTTCCCTCTTTTTTATCCATTTCAAACTCAGATACATAAGCCTCTGTTCCTATTATCGGCTTTATCCCTCTTTTCATTGCACTCTTATAAAACTCTATAGCACCATACATGTTTCCATGATCGGTTATTGCCATAGCTTTCATATTTAACTCTTTAGCTCTATCTAAATACTCATCTATCTTTCCAACCCCATCTAGAAGACTGTACTCTGTATGTAGATGTAAATGAACAAAGTTTTTACTCATTCAATCCCTCCTCTTAATGGTTTTTTCTCTAAATTAAAACTTCTATAAAAAATAGCGGTTCCTATTAAATATAATACGACTGTCAAATAATACGGTGCTGTATATGATACATTTTCCATTAAATATCCAGCTATTATCATACTTATCGCTCTTGTTGCATTTGATGACATAGATATTACACTACTCATCAAAGCTCTGTTATCATAATCTACAGTTTCTAAAGATATATTTTGTATAAGTGGCTGATTCAAATTCATCAATGTTGATCTCAGAAAAAATGATAATCCCATTATAAAAACTCCTTGTGGAAACGCTATAGAGATTAAAAATGGAATTGAAAGTAATTGACATACAACAACTGTCATCTCTCTTCCTAGTATTTTAGATATATACGGAACTAAAAATCCACCTAGAACTAATCCCAACTGTGATAACCCCATTATAACTCCAACTTTTTCATTATCCATATTCAATGCAAACTTCAAATATACACTGAAAAATGGAATTACTAATCCCGCTCCAAATCCTATTATTGTATTATAAATAACAAATTTTAATGCACTACCACTCATTACATCTTTAAAACCTTTAAAAAAATTTTTATCTTTATTTTTCTTTAACTTATCAATATCATTTAATCCTTTCAAAGGATAAAAACCTAATAAAATTATAAAAACACAAAGCAAGTAAAGCAATGGAATTGCCTTTTCTGCTGCAAAAACCTTTCCAAAAGTTTTAATAATAACTCCTGCTAGATAACTTGTACAAACTGTACCTAAACTTTGAGCTATAAAATTTCTACTAAAAACTTTCACTCGTTCACTTTCACCGGAATTTTCTATAAGTAAAACTCCAATCGATGAAAATGGAAAGCCATAACCTACTCCCATTAAACTTGAAGATATTTTTATTAAAAATGGATTTCTAATAAATCCCACACCTAAAATACCTACCGACATCAATATCAATCCAAATGAAATTGTTTTTTTCAAGCCTACTTTTGAGCTAAAATAAGCATTTAACATCGACCCCACTGCTATCGATAAACTACCAATTGATAAAACTTGTCCAATAACACCCTCTCCATAACCTAATGTTTTTATATGGATTCCTGTAAAAACATTGTATACCCCAAGAACTATCGATGTTGTTAATAAATTAATAAAAATAACTCTGTTTACCTGTTTCAACTTTAATACCCCCTAAAATTGACTTAGTATATTATACAATATAAATTTACAAAAAAAAATAGTTGTGACCTAGTTTGTTCAAAACAAAAAAAAGAAACGGCCTTCTGGGGGGGATAGAAGGCCGTCTACAGGGGGGGATTAAATAATACTTTTATAAGTATAAAGTCTTTTGTGTAATTAAAAACTTACTATTTTCTAATTACACTTTTTTGACGGGAGCTTCCTTAAAAAAGTTTTATTTTTTTTATTTTTTTTCAAAAATATCTATATTTACTTCTACTGTTGTTTTTAATTTTTCTAAAGCGAATAACTTCTCTACACCTTTTTGCGGACTTCTCCATCTATAAGGAGTCATATTAAATAGATTCTCAATACTTTCCTGCTCTAGAATCTCTGTTTCATATTTTACATTTACCTTTTCTAAGTGAGAAAAAATATTTAAATCCTCTACTGGTGAATAGAACTCTTTTCTAACAACATCATAAACTACCTCTTTCATTTCTAAAAGATGATTTTCTCCTGTCGAAACTATTATTAATTTTCCACCTTTTTTTAAAGTTCTCATCTTCTCTTCAGGTATTATCTTAGCAAACATACAGATTATAAAATCTAATGATTCATCCTCTATAGGTAAAGAGCTCGCACTCGCAACAATCCACTCTATATTTTTATATGATTTTGCAGCCGAGATAACAGCCTCTTTAGATATATCTATTCCTACAATCTGATTTTTTATATCTAAATTCTCTAAAAAAGTTTTTAATCTATTTGTATAGTATCCCTCTCCACAACCTATATCTAAAACTTTGATATCTTTTTTATCTCCAAGCTCTCTTTTGATTATCTCATTTACTCCATTTGATATCCCTTCATAGTAACCTTTCTCTAAGTAATTTTTTCTACTTAAAACCATCTCTTTACTATCTCCTGGAAGTTTACTATTTTTTTGATTAGATAATAATAAATTTACATGTCCAAACTTAGAGACATCAAAATTATGATTTCCTTCACATATATATTTTCTTTCAATCTTTTGCATTTTTTTATTACAAACTGGACAACTTATCATTTTATATACCTCACTAATTTTTTTATCTTCTATATATTATATCATAGATTTTATGTTATAATATCTAAAAAATGATGGTGGTGATTATATTATGAAAGAAAACTTTTTCAACGATTTTATTGTTAATTTCTATGACAAAATTGAAACTGAATTCGAAACATTAATGAAAAAAGAAAAGGTAAAAAAATTGTCTGTTCTAAATTTAGAAGTTGATGCTATTGATTATTTAGATGGTAGTAAAACTCCAATTATAGAAACTGTAAAAGAGGGAGAACATGGTATTGAAATCTTTTTAAAAAATAAAGAGATGGTTCCTTCTGCATATAGTATTGAAGATATTTTCCACTCGTTCTCACTAGCTGTATTAGTTGATAGATTGATAAAAAAAGATAAATACGTTAAAGTTTTAGAAGAGTTCTATGTTCAAGCCGAAGAGCTAGTTAGAGAATACCTTAAAGGTTTAAATGTAAAAACATTAGCTATTACAGATGATGAGTATGAGGTTTTAGCTATATCTAAAGCATCTGGTGCATATAAAGTTGGTGCTGGAATTGTAAAAGAGATTTTCCTTAATAACGACAGAGTTTTCTTCAATATTGATGGATATGATGATGAAACTATAACTGCTCACATTGTTGAATGTAACGCTGCTGATTTAGCAATGCTTTTAAACAATATTATGTTTCCTGAAACAATAGTAGAAATAGAAGAGGCATAAGAAAAAAGCGATAGATACCTATCGCTTTTAATATTTAGTTTGAAACTCTTCAAACTTCTCTCTATCTAAAATAGTTTCTTCTATGCTTACAACTTTACTCATTATCGATCCTATTTTTAAATATTTTTTAAAGTTTTCAATAATATTCTCTTCACCTTGAGCAAAAACTTCTACATCACCATTAGACAGATTTTTTATAACTCCTTTAACTCCTATTCTTTGAGCATTAAGCTGAGTAGTTATTCTATATCCAACACCCTGAACTCTACCTTTTACTATAAAATGATATGTTTTCATTTTCCTCCTCAGATACTATCTCGTCATAATTTCTACAATTTTTAAAATTACTTGAACTGATTTTTCCATTGATTGGAATGAAATAAATTCAAATTTACCGTGGAAGTTATGTCCACCAGTAAATATGTTTGGACAAGGTAATCCTTTAAATGATAATCTAGCTCCATCAGTTCCACCTCTAATTGGTTTTATGATTGGCTTTACTCCAACTTCTAACATAGCTTCTTTTGCTAAATCCACAATATGATAAACAGGTTCTATCATCTCTCTCATATTGTAATAGCTATCTGTCATTGTTAAGATAATCTCAGCATCAGAATATTTTCCTGCTAAATACTTTACTGCACTCTCTATCAAACTCTTTTTCTCTAAGAACTTCTCTTTTGAATGGTCTCTTACTATATAATCTATCTCTGTTAACTCTACGCTACCTTTAAAGTTTGTCAATAAAAAGAATCCTTCATACCCTTCTGTATACTCTGGTCTTTCATTAGCAGGAAGCATTGCATTTAACTCCATAGCTAATAGCATCGAGTTTATCATTTTATTTTTTGAAGCTCCCGGATGAATATCTCTTCCTTTTATAACTATATTTGCTGAAGCAGCATTGAAGTTTTCAAACTCTAACTCCCCAATCTCTCCTCCATCAATTGTATACGCAAACTTAGCATTAAATTTTTCTACATCAAATAGATTTGCTCCTCTTCCAATCTCTTCGTCAGGAGTTATACCTATTTTAATCTCTCCATGCTCAATCTCTGGATTATCTTTTAAGAATTTTAAAGCTGTCATAATCTCAACAATTCCAGCTTTATCGTCTGCTCCTAAAAGAGTCGTTCCATCTGTTACAATTAAAGTTTGATTCATATATTTTTTTAACTCTGGGAAATCTTTAGTTTGCATAACAATATCTAAATCCTTATTTAAAACTATATTTTCTCCATCATATTTTTCTATTATTCTTGGTTTAACATCTGTTCCATTAAACGACGGTGCTGTATCCATATGTGCTATGAATCCAATCGTTGGAATATCTTTTTTTGAATTTGATGGTAGCGTCCCCATAATATACCCATTTTCATCTAATGATATATCTACTAAACCAATCTCTTCTAAATCTTTAACTATAACTTTAGCTAAATTCCACTGAATCTCTGTGCTCGGACATGTTTTACTCTTAGCATCTGCTGTAGTATCAATCTGTACGTATTGTAAAAACTTTTCTAATAAAAAACTCATCTTTCCTCCCGAAACCTCTTTATTGTTTAACACATATATAAATTAACATAATTTGTCCAAAAAAAATAGTCTCTTTTGCAAAAATATCAAAAATATGTTACCATCTTAGGATATAAAAATAAAATTTGTGAGGTAGAATTAAAGTTGAAATTAAGATTAGAGAAATATTTAGTTGAATGCGGTGTAGCTAGTAGAAGAAAAATAAAAAAAGCTATTGCAGAAGGCAGAGCTACTGTAAATGGATTAGTTGAAGTTAATGATGCTACTGAAGTAGAATGGGGAGTAGACGTTATAACTTTTGATGGAATAGTTCCTCAAAAAAAAGAAATGAAATATTATATTCTTTATAAAGTAGCTGGTTATATAACTGCTATGGAAGATATGCACAATAGAGCTATCGTTGCTGAGCTTTTACCTGACTTTGTAGACAAAAAATCTGTTTCTCCTGTCGGAAGACTCGATAAAGACACAGAAGGTCTACTTCTTTTTACAAGTGACGGAGATTTAAGTTATACTATGACTCATCCAGATAAAAAAATGGAAAAAACATACTATGTTGAACTAGATAGAGAGATTTCTGAAGAGGCTATTTCTGCCCTTGAATCTGGAGTGAGATTTGATACTGATTATGTATCTCTTCCCAGTAAAGTTGAATATCTAACTCCTAAAAGTATTCATTTGACAATTACAGAAGGAAAGTACCGTCAAGTTAAAAAGATGCTTAAAGCTGTTAAAAATAAAGTTACTTATTTAAAAAGAGTTCAATTTGGAAATCTAACTTTAGATGGAATGAAACCTGGAGAGATAAGAGAAATCTCTAGAGATGATATCCATATTTAAAAATATTTAAACAAAAAATGCTGGAAAAAATTTCCAGCATTTTTTATTTTCTATCCTATCATTAAGTATGTTAAGAATGAAGATAGAGCTAAAACAAATCCAATTGCAGATTCGTAAGGAATTAACTTCAGTCTCTCTTCTAAATTCATATTACTTGCTCCACCTGTACTGTGGAAAAACGATCCATGTGGTAGATGATCTAAAACTGTGGCTCCTGAATTTACCATCGCCGCTCCCCAAACTGCACTAACTCCCGCTGCTAAAATAGCACCTGAGAAAGTTGCTGAAGCTATTGTAGCTCCTGCTGTTGTTGAAGCTGTCGCTCCAGACATTAAAGCTCCGGCTATCGGTGCAATCAATCTATCACTTATACTTGCTTTTTCTAAAAGTGATAATATAACATCTTTTAAAGTTGAATTTTTAATTATTCCAGCTACAGTTCCTGTTCCAACCAAAAGAATTGCAACCCCAGACATTTTTTGAAGCCCATACTCCATAGATTCTTTTAATTTCCCTGTTTTTCCCATGAAAATTATTCCAACTAAACCACCTACTGGTAAAGCTATAAGTGGATCTACATTTATTCCTACTGCTGGTCTTAAAGCCAATAAGAGTATTGTTACAAGAGGTCCTACTATACTTCCAAGGAAAGATGGCAGTTCTCCTTTTTCTTCAACATTTTCTATCTCAAGAACTTTTTCGCCTTTCTCGACTAATAAGTTTGCTATCAAAATTGTCGCAATTAATCCTATGAAAGCTGGTATTATATTTACCCACATAACTGATGAAAGTGACGCTCCAAAGTTTTCAGCAGACGCTATTGTATTTGGGTTTGGAGAGATAATATTTCCACACTTTCCTCCACCTATCATTGCTAATAACATCGCCATTTTTGACATTTTCAATCTTCTCGCTATTGCCAAAGCTATAGGTGATACTGTTATCACTGCAACATCAATAAATACTCCTATCGATGTTAGAATAAGAGCTGATAAAGCCAATGCTAAAATAGCTCTTTTTTCACCTAATGTATCAACTATTGTTTCTGCTATTTTTGTGGCTGCTTCTGTTTTTATAAGTATTCCTGCAAGGATACCCGCTGTTAAAATTCTAAGTATAGCTGGAGTAACATCCTTCACTCCACTTATCATCAAGTTAACTGTTTCTGGAAGTGAAACTCCTCCTGCTAATCCCCCTATAACGGCTCCCAATATTAAGCTATATGCTGGATTAGCCTTTCTTATAATTAAAATTATTGCAATTATTAATCCCAATACTGCTCCAAATGCTGTCATTTTTGCCCTCCTAAAATTAAATTTTTCGTGTGTATTTTACTCTTTTCATTTACTGCTCAAAAACTCCAAGATCTTTATTGTCTATCAGCAACTCAACTCTTGGATCATCTTGTAGATGAGCATACTTTTGAATAAACCATCTCACTAGCTCTTCATCTCTTTCTACTACAGTTCCATTATTTATAAATATATTTATTGTTATACTCTTAAAATATTTCAATCCCAACTCGATATCTCTATCTATCATCTCTTTAGTTTGTCCTTTAACACAGATTAGAAGACAAACAGAGTATAATTTTTGGCTTAAATCCTCTATCTCAACAGTTCCAACTTTGAAATTTTTTCCGTAAGAGTGTATTCTAAAATCATTATCAAATGTTTCCATTCCCATTCTAAATCTTATATCTATTCCCTTGAAGAACTCTTTTATCTCATTCAATCTATTTTTATATCCATAATAGATTTCAAAGTAAAGCAGTTTTATATTTTTTGCTAAAACAACCTCTCTTATTTTTTCTAAAGTTGATTCAGGCAGTTCAAATACAGATCCAGAGTTGATAACCTCTAACGCTCCAAACTCACCTGTTACCTCTTCTAAAGTTTCTATATTCACCTTTTGAATCTCATCTAAATCTGTTGAGTTATCCTCTATATAGTTACAAAATTTACATTTTCCATATTTACAAGGTAATCCTTTTAATAAAACAATCTCTCTTTTATTTTTATTTTCAATTTTACTATATCTAATTCCCATTTCTCTATCTCCTATATATTTTTAAGTGGAAAAAGAGCAGGAAAAAATTCCTGCTCATAATTTAATTAGTTATTAAATTTTGGTGCTGCTTCCTCTTTTATCATCTCTACGAAGCTTTCTAATGACATTGATTCTTGGTTTTGAGAACCAAATCTTCTAATGTTCACTTCTCTATTTTCAACTTCATTTTTACCAATAATTAATTGTACAGGTACTTTATATTTTCCGTTAGCTTCTCTAATTTTGTATCCGATAGATTCAGCTCTTGTATCTATTTCAACTCTGATTCCTTCAGACTTTAATATAGATACTAACTCTTTTGCATAAGGTACAACATCATCATTTATTGTTAATACCTTAACTTGACATGGTGCTAACCAAGTTGGGAATGCTCCTGCATAGTGCTCTATTAATATTCCCATGAATCTTTCTAATGAACCATAAACAACTCTATGGATCATTACTGGTCTATGCTTCTCTCCATCCTCTCCAACATAAGAGATATCAAATCTCTCTGGTAAGTTAAAGTCTAATTGGATAGTTCCACATTGCCAAGTTCTTCCGATAGCATCCTTTATCTTGAAGTCTAGTTTTGGACCATAGAATGCTCCATCCCCTGGATTTAATTTGTAATCTCTTCCTAACTTCTTTAAAGCTCCCTCTAAAGCTGATTCAGCTTTATCCCAAATCTCTTGAGATCCGATAGCTTTTTCTGGTCTTGTAGATAACTCGATTGCATATTCGAATCCGAATAATCCTCTGTAGAATTTATCTATTAAGTTTACTACTCCAATTATTTCATCTTCGATTTGCTCTGGAGTCATAAAGATATGAGCATCATCTTGAGTGAAGTTTCTTACTCTCATTAATCCATGAAGTGCTCCTGAGAACTCATGTCTATGAACAATTCCTAACTCTCCAGCTCTGATTGGTAAATCTTTATATGAATGCATTCCATGCTTATATACTAAAACTCCACCTGGACAGTTCATAGGTTTTATAGCGAATTCAGTCTCATCAATTTCTGATGTATACATATTCTCTCTATAGTTCATCCAGTGTCCTGAAGTTTCCCATAACTCTTTGTTTAACATGATAGGAGTTTGGATCATTTCATATCCAGCTTTTTCATGCTCTCTTCTCCATAAATCTGTTAATACATTTCTCATCTTCATACCGTTTGGTAAGAAGAATGGGAATCCTGGTCCAAAGTCACTTGTAAAGAATAACTCTAACTCTTTACCTAATCTTCTATGATCTCTTTTTTCAGCTTCCTCTAAGAACTTTAAGTGAGCTTTTAATGCATGCTCAGTTGAGAATGCAAATCCGTAGATTCTTTGTAACATCTTGTTATTAGAATCTCCTCTCCAGTAAGCTCCAGCTACTGACTTTAATTTGAAAGCTTTTAAGTAAGATGTAGATGGAACGTGTGGTCCTCTACATAAATCGATAAAATCTCCTTGCTTATAGAATGTTAACATTTCGTTAGCTGGAATACTCTCGATTATCTCAACTTTATAGTTTTCTCCAAGGTTTTTGAAGTGCTCAATAGCCTCTTCTCTAACCATTTCGATTCTTTCAACTTTTATATTTTCTTTTACTATTTTTTTCATTTCAGCTTCGATTTTTTCTAAATCTTCATCTGTAAATTGGTTTTCAGGATCAAAGTCATAGTAGAATCCATTTTCAATTGATGGTCCTATCGCAACTTTTGTTCCAGGGAATAATCTTATAACTGCTTGTGCTAATAAGTGAGCAGTTGAATGCTTTATGATCTCTTCTCCATCCTCTGTTTCTGGAGTTATGATTTCAATATTAGCATCTCTGTCTAATACGTAGCTCATATCTACTTCTTTCCCATCTACTTTTGCTCCAATAGCTTTTTTAGCTAAAGAGTTACTGATTGACTTTGCAATCTCAAACATATTTACACTGTTTTCAAACTCTTTTATATCTCCACTTGGTAATATTACTCTCATGTTTTTTCTCCTTTTCTATAAATATAAAATATTTTAATCCTCTAAATCATCTATTTTGATTCCATCAAATAGATATGTATCAGGGGATGTCTTTTTGTTTTTATCTGTTGTTGCTCCTAATCCAAAGATATTTGAATCTGGGAATGTTAACAATCTAAATTGAATTGCCATACTCCACTCATAGTCTTTAGTTCTATATGAATAATCTCTTTCGTAAGCAACTGCCCACTCGTAGTATCCAAACTCTTTTCCTAGCTCTACTCCAAATCCATCAAATGTACTTCTTGAATTTTCTCCTGAAACTCCATCTAACTGATCATAGAATTTAACGTAAGCTTTTGTTCTCCAACCTTGACTTGGCTTTCCAACTTTCGCATGTAAACTAAACTCATGCTCTCTTTCTGTATCTTTCCATCCAGCTTGTGTTATATCAGCTGCATAAGGTGATGTATAGTTAGATTTTTGGTTATATATATATCCAACTCCTATTCTATTATACGAATAGAACAATCTTCCTTCTAACTCTTCTAAAGATTTTAAGTAATCTCCAGTTTCCTCGTATCTTTTATCATTTCTTTGCATCATAAGAGATGTATGGAATCCTCTTTTGTAATCTCCAAAGTAAGTTCTGTCATCCACAATTCTATTTAAATTAAACGTTCTAACTCTAGAGTTTTCTCTATCTTCTAAAACTTGTCTAATTCTATCTATCTCAACTTGTGATAGTTGATCTGGTGTCTTTTTATATTCTGAAGCTGCGTATGAAACTAGCTCTGCATCTGTAAATCTCTTATCCTTATAAGTGTAAGCTAAGTAAACTACATCTGAGTTATATCTATCTAAGTATTGGTTCCAAGCTCCTGCATTTTTGTAATCTTCATAACTAGCTTTATAAAGATGCTCTACATCTCCACCAACTAAGTATGATGCTGAGTAAGTTTTATTCTTAGTGTTGATTACTTTCGCATTCTCTTCATCTCTTTCATCTTTTCCTTCAATATACTCTAAGTTTAACTTATTTTTACCAAAATCATAAGTGTATCCATAGACATCTTCTCTAATTCTTTCTTCAGCGTCTTTTACTTCAACACCTTTTCTAGTTTCTATATTCCAGATACTAGAGTCTATTCTACGATTTTTATAGTAGAAATAGTTATTCGAATATCTGTAGTTAGCACCATAATTTTCAAATGTTAAATCGTTATGGTTCTCTTTTTCTGTGTTGTAATCTGTAAATCTTTTATCTATTCCATAATCTAAACCAAAACTATTTTCATCATCGATTAAGAACTCTAACTTTTGATTTAAGATTTCACCTTTTTTATTGTCATTACTTGCTCTTCTAACATCTTTATAGTCAACTGTATAGATAGTTTGAGTATTTCCTAAATCAAATGTTAAAGTATCTGATACTTCATTTACATTCTCTTTATGGAACATTCTTCTATCGCTAGTCATCTTAGAGTCAGAATCGTAAGAGTAATCTTGATACATATACGTCAATCTATTGTTTAAAGCTAAATCTGTAGTTCTATCTCTGTTATCACTATTATCAAACAGCGTCACATCATGAGCAAATCCAGCTCTAACTCTAGTTGATTTATCCTCTGTTGATAACTCTTTTGACTTTTCATTATCATAGCCTTTATCATACTGATCAAATCTAAGGTTTCCGTATAACTCTAAATCTCCTAAAGCACCTAAAGAAAGTTTTTCATTAGATAATCCAACTTCATAGAAATCTGATTCATTTACATAAACTCTATACGCTTCTCTACCCCAAGGAGTATCAAAATCAGAGTATGTATAAATTCCCTCTCTATCCCAAATCTCCTCTTTAGTGTTACCACCAGCTACAGTAAATTTATAGTTGTCATACATAAAGTCTATATAACCTCTATTTTCTGTAGTTTTATTATAGATTATATTCTCATATCTGTTGTATTGAGTATCTCTAAAGTTAGTTGTTTTTCCTAACTTCCCTTCAGTAAGAGCACTTTTTCTAAACGGATCACTTTGAAGGTTTAGCTTATATTCAAACTCACTGTAGTCATATCCAACTTTATAGAAGATATCTTTATATAGGTGATACTCTCCTAATGAAGTTTTTAAGTTTTTGCTATCATAGATATCATATTGTGAAACTGTCCAAGGAGTATAATCAAACTCGATTCCATAGAAACCTTTTCTATTTAATTTACTGAAGTTAGGGTCTCTTTCCCAAGAGTTTAACTCTCTGAACTTATCCCCAGATTTATCATCATAAGATATAAAAATATTATTCTCTTTGTCGTTAAAATTAAATCCAAAGTTTTCAGCTCTCGATTGTAAATCTTTTTTAGTCGATCCAGGGTCCATATCATAAAGGTAGTTATAGTAAGCACCCATCGAATATCTCTCATTTTCTTTTTGAATTGAGATATCACTCGTTAGATCGTAATCTGCTGATGCTCCATAATCCATATCATCTAATTGCTCTGCAACAATAACACCGTAAGCTTTTTTATCTGATACTAAATTTAACTTCGCCTTTAAAGTTATATCATTGTTACTTCCTAAATTTGTTAGCTCTGTATCTAAGTTATAGAATCCTAAACTGCCACCTTTATCAGGTACACCATCTATATATTTCCAACCATTATTACTATTTTCTTTTCCACGGAAGTAGTTATCTATTCCATCATCCATAGTTGAAATCATATTATACGTTGAATTTTGGTAGTTAAGATTTAAGTATCCATTTTCACCTGAATAGTTATGTGTATAGTTTACATCCCATCTATTAAAGTTTCTTTCAACTTCATCTTCATCAGCTTTTTTATCTATAAGCCAATCATTTATATTTAACTGTCCACTTCCATAGCTACCTAGGTCATACCAGTTTTCCATTCTTCCAATTAAAAGACCTATTCTATCTCCAAATTTTGGTGAAATTCCACCTTTAAATTTGCTATCTTTATCTCCCCAAAGAACTCCAGATGTTATATACCAACCATAATCATCATCTGAACCCCAACTTGGGAATAAAGGTACTTCTGAACCTTGTCTTATATTAAATCTATACCATGGTAATGAAAATGGGATTATATCTGTATCTCCAATAAATAAATCAGTATTTCTAAAAGTTACCTGCTTATCAGGCTCTATTACGATTGTATCTGATTGTAAATGGTATCCAACTTCTGAAGGGTTTCTCGTTTCAATAATTTTAGGATCAGTTGTAAACCAAGCGTTTCTTAAATAGGTTTTTCCATTTAAGTATTCGGTTTTATCTCCACCAAAATATATTCTATCGTTTGGTTTCTCTGCTCCTGTAATCTGTCCAACCTCTAAATACCCAAAACTTTTTCCAAAGCTTCCAGTATTTCCTTCAGTATCAAACTCTCCGTTAGATGAATCTATCTTTAACTTTCCGGTCGGTTCATCCGCCTCTAAGAAAAACTCTCCAGGAACATAAGCTCTATTTCTTTCTCTGTCTACTCTCACTTCAAAAGCTTTTAACTTTAAAGACCCATATCTAACATTTACTCCATCTGTTGAAGTCATAGTATTAGAGTTTAAATCTATTTCAACTTCATTTTGTGTATCTTCAGCTATCTCTGTCGCTGCTTTTAAACTGCTCATTGCAACAACCATCAATGCTAGAATCAAATAGATTTTCCTTTTCATTAGCCCTCCCATTTTCCCATTTTATGTTAAGTTCAATTATACCATAAAACAAAAAAGGTTGCCAGTAGCAACCTTTTTATTTATTATTTTAATAAGAATTCAATTTTTCTAAAAGTTCTGATTTTTGTCTTAATCCAACGATTTGATCAACTTTAACTCCATCTTTAAAGATAATCATTGTTGGAATACTTCTAATTCCGTAATCTCCAGCTAACTCTCCACTTTCGTCTACGTTTACTTTACATATTTTTGCTGCAGTTTCTCCTGAAAGCTCTTCTAAAATTGGAGCTAACATCTTACAAGGCCCACACCAGTCAGCCCAGAAATCTACTAATACAATTCCTTTTGATTCTGCTACTTCACTTTTGAAATTTGAATTATTTAAACTTAAAACTTTTCCCATTTTTTCCTCCTTAACACGGAAAATCTTCCTTTAAATGTAGTTGTACTTTAACATACCTAACTATTTTTGTCAATTTTAATTTCTTACCTATTTATAGAACTTTTTTAAAAGGTTTCCTTTTTTTTCTCTCTCTTTTAAACCTTTTATTATTGTGATTCCTTTTTCGACATCTCCAATCAAAATTCCTGATACTATCTCATCATTTTTGAAGTTTAATTTTTTATAAACTAACTTATCATAAACTGTTTCTGATATTGCATCTCCTGTCTCTAAAACTCCACCTGCTGAGAATATTTTTGTTCCCATTCCTTCAAATGTTACTGGTTGAATTTTATCCTCATACTTTTCATCAATTCCAAGAGCACTTAAAGCAGCAACTCGTCCTTGATCAGATGATATTTGCCAAAGTCCAATTACATTTCCTTTGTACTCTGCAACATCCCCACAAGCGTAGATATCTTTTTCAGATGTCTGCATTTTTTCATCAACTACAACTCCTCTATTGGTTTTTATATCCGCTTGCTGAGCTAACTCTTTATTTGGAACAATTCCTGAACTTATAACTACAACATCTGCCTCTACAAACTCTCCACTGTCTAAATATATACCTTCAACTTCAGAAGTTCCTTTAAACCTTTCAGCTTTTGAGTTCTTATATAACTCAACATCACTTTTAACTATACATGCTTCAAAAAGCTTTGAACCATCCTCATCTAGCTGTCTTGGCAAAATTCTTTGCATCATCTCCACAATTGAAACTTCTAACCCTAACTTTTGAAGTCCACATGCCGATTCAAGTCCTAAAACTCCTCCACCGATAACAACCGCTTTTTTCTTTCCAAAAGAGTATTTTCTTATTTTATCAACATCATTTTTATCTCTAACGGTAAATATTCCTTCTAGATGTGAATTACCTATACTTGGCATCATAGCCTTTGCTCCAGTCGCTATTATTAATTTATCATATGAGATTTCTCCTGAAGATGTTTTCAAAACCTTTTTACTTGAGTCTATATTTTCTACAACTGTATTTAATCTAACCTCTATATTTTTATCCTCATACCATTTCTCATTTTTAACTAAAAACTGCTCTCTAGCAATCCCCTCTCCTATCATCTCTGATAAAAGAGTTCTATAGTATGGATATTCATTTTCATTTGATAAAATTATAACTTTTGCATTATCGCTTCTCTCTCTAACTGTTTTAGCTGTAGAAAGAGCTGCGATTCCACCACCTATAATTACAATGGTATCTGTTGTTTCTACCTTCTTTGTTTTCTCTTCAAGATTCGATGGTACAAAGAACTCTTTTCCAACTCCACAAGCTGGACAAATATCTGGTGCGTCAATCTGATTATAACTTTCACCACAAACACTACAAGTCCATCTCATAAGTTTTCTATCTGGATTAAGATTTTCTACTTCCTCTACTCTGATTTTTTCTGGAATAGTTTTTAAGAACATATGCTTTGCAAAATTTTGTCCAAACTCGAAAGCTGAATCTAAATCTTTTCTCGAAGCTCTAAAGTTTACTTTTATTCCATCGATAACATTCATTCGAAGTTGATTCAATCTATCTAAAATATTTGGAACAGCTTCTCCACTCCATCCATAACTTCCAAAAGCTGAAACATATTTTCCACCATGAACAATTGGATTTAAAGATGTCAAAAGATTCCAAATAACTGGAAGTGTATCTCCATTTATTGTGCAGCTTCCAAATATTATTCCATCAGCCCACTGAAACTCTCTTAATATTTCACCCTCTAGCTTTCCAAAGTTTTGTACATCTAAGTCATAACTTTTTACTTCTACTGTGCTGTTATAATCTTTTATTCCTTTTTCTATCTCTTTTGCTAGCTCTCTTGTATATCCATAAGCTGTAGCATAAGGGATTACAACACTTTTAAATTCATTTGGATTTTTTACTGTTGACCAATTTTTATATGTTTCAATAACTTTATCTATATCCACATCTAAAACTGGTCCATGACCTGGTAAAATCATATCTATTTTTAAATCTTTTATCTTTTCCACACCCTCTAAAACATATTTTCTAAATGGTGAGAAAATACACATATAATAGTATCTTAAAGCGACCATATAATCTCTTTTTTTCTCTAGTGGTAACTTTGAAAGTAAAATATCATCAAAGCTATAGTGTGAACCAAAAGAATCACATGTTACTAAAACTTTATCCTCTTCTATATATGTATATATAGAATCCGGCCAATGTAAAAATGGAGCTGAAATAAATTTTAGAGTTTTATCTCCTAAAGAAATAGTATCTCCATGCTCAACAACTATATGAGGGAAATCTTTATTTAAAATCCCCTTTAAAAATTCAATTGTATTTTTCGATCCTACAACTTTTGCATTCGGTGCTAAATCCAATAGTTTTCCTACAGATCCCGAATGATCAGGTTCTGTATGATTTAAAACTATGTAATCAATCAATTTTATATCATCTAAAGCAGTTTTAAGCCTCTCTACAAACTCACTAAACTTTGTCTCTTTAACCGTTTCAAAAATAGCAATCTTTTCACTACCTTTCAATAAGTAAGAGTTATACGTAGTTCCAAACTGAGTTTCCATTATTACATCAAAAACCTTCAAATCAGGATTCAACGATCCTACCCAATAGATATCTTTTTTTAATTTAAAAGAGTTCATAATCCCACCTCAAAATTTTATTTAGCCTCTTTCTCTCTTTCAGCTTGTGATTTTGTAACGTAGTATGGCTCTAGTGTAAATAAGTTATCCTCTTTCTCTACTGCTAGTTCAGCTAACAGTGAAGCTCTCGAAACATTTAGTGATTTTTTAATAAAAATAGCTTTATCGCCTATTTTATTTTTTATTATATCTTCATATACAATAGCTCCATCACCAACGAAAACTGTTTCTTCCTCTACAGAGTTTAAAATATTTTCTAACTCCTCTGCCATATACTCACCCTCTAAAACAAAGGCACCATTCTCTTTCTTATATACTCCAGCGAATACTCTTTCCTTTCTAGCATCTAGCATCGCTATAACTTTTTTATCTCCAGTGTAAGTTTGAGCTAATAAATCTAGTTCATTTATTCCTGCAATAGATTTTTTCAAAGCATAAGCTAATCCTTTTGCTAGCCCAACTCCAATTCTAATTCCAGTAAATGATCCTGGACCAATGCTTACAGCAATTTTATCTATATTTTTTTTATCCACACCTGTTAAACTGAACAGTGTATCAATAGTTGTCATTGTTATTGCTGAATGATTTTGCTTTACATTTAAAGTTATTTCTCCAACCAATCCTTTTTTATCATCATATAGAGCAACTGTCCCTATATTTGTAGATGTATCAATAGCTAAAATCAACATATTTTAACATCTCCTCCTCTTTCTCTTTATCTCCAACATACTCTAAATTTACAGCTCTCACTTCTAAGTCCTCTGTTTCTAAAGCATATTCAAACTCTATTTTTATATATTTTTTTGGTAACTCACTTTCGATTATATTTGCCCACTCTATTAAAGCAACACCATCGTTATTTATATAATCCTCATACCCTATCTCGTATATTTCATCTGCACTTCCAAGTCTATAAACATCAAAGTGATAAAGTGGTAATCTTCCATCTAAATACTCCAATACATAATTAAATGTTGGACTTTTTAAATTTTCCTCTATCCCTAGCTCTTTTGCAAAGTTTTTTGTAAACGTTGTTTTTCCAGTACCTAAATCACCAATCAGTGCTACTACTGTATTTGGCGAAACATAGTCTGCTAACTTTTTAGCCAAAGCATTAATCTCTTCAAATTTTAATATCTTTCTCACTAACTTTTCACCTATCCTTGTATCTTGTTAACTATATTTGTTGTAGATTTTCCTTCAACAAATCCTAAAATTCTTACTTCTCCACCATTTTTTTCAACAATCTTTGTTTCTGGTAAATCATCCTTTGTATAATCTCCACCTTTAACATGAATTGATGGCTTTAATTCATCTAAAAGCTCACATGGAGTATCCTCTTCAAAAATAACTGTATAATCTACAGCTTTTAAACCACATAACATCTCTGCTCTATCTAACTCACTGTTTATTGGTCTTGATTCACCCTTTAATCTTTTTACTGAAGCATCAGAATTTACTCCTACAATCAGAATATCCCCCTGTCTTTTAGCTTCGTTTAAATAAGTCAGATGTCCAACGTGTAAAATATCAAAGCATCCATTTGTGAATACTACTTTTTTATTTTGTATTTTTAACTCTTCTATTAACTGTGCTGCCATAGCTCTTTTCAAAATCATATATCTCTCTCCTACTATCATCATTTTTGTTTTTATTATACCATAATTTTTAAACTTATATACACCTGCTAGTTTTTTTTCTTTCGACATGTTAAACTAAAGCGAGGTGATTTTTTTGAGAATTTTAGGTATCGATCCAGGAACAGCTATTGTTGGATATTCTATTGTAGATTATAAAGAAAATAAGATTGTTCTTATAAAATATGGATGTATTTTTACAGATAAAAATTTAGCTATGGAGGATAGACTTCTTCAAATTTTTGATGAGTTAGAGGAGATTATAGATTTATATTCACCACAGTTTATGGCGATAGAGGAACTCTTCTTCTTCAAAAATAACAAAACAGTTATCAGTGTTGGACAAGCTAGAGGAGTTATTGTTTTAGCTGGAAAAAGAAAAAATCTTCAAATTGAAAACTATACTCCTTTACAAGTAAAAATGGGAATAACTGGATATGGAAAAGCTGATAAGAAACAGGTTCAATTGATGGTTCAAAAAATATTAAAACTTGATGAGATTCCAAAGCCAGATGATGCAGCTGATGCTATCGCTGTTGCTATAACTCATATAAACTCATTAACAAACTCGTTATATACACCAAAAGTTGCTCTTACGGCTCCAACTAAAGTCGAGAAAGAGATAAAAAGTAATAGAATGACTGCAAAAGAGTTCCGTGAACTCCTGCTAAAAAAATAAAAAATAACAAGCAATACTCCTATTAAATTTTTACGAATAAGTGTATTGCTTGTTTATAATGTTTTTTAATCGATGTAAGGTATAATCAATTTTTCTCCTTTATCAGAATAAATATAAATCTCTTTTGGATTGTCCAAATCATCTACACTAAGTGTATAGTGTTCACTTATATCTAAATTATTATTTTTTATTTGATTATAAATCCAAGGATGAAAATTTGTATTTATATCTTCTGCATAAATTTCCCATCCACAGTTCCCTTCATATTCGCTCATCTTTAAATTCACTATAAATTCAACGCTCCAATTTTCACTATACTTAGCAAGAATATAACTATATTCATCTAAAATATTATAACCCTGAATTATTGTTGTCCATTTCAACTTATAGTCATCTATTTCTGCTTCAATTCCAAAACTTTTAATAATATTATAGTATTCATCAAAACTACATTTAGAAATATCTATGTTTTTTACAAAAACTATATCCTTTAAAAAATACTTTCCTTTTTGAGCAATTTGATATAATCGATGCTCTATGTTTTCTATCTTTATTTTTTCTTTACAGAATTCATCTTTTTCAAGCATACTCATATATTTCCTCCATTTCTCTTTATTATGAGACTCATTTCATCTCCAGATATAGGTTTACTTATAAAATAACCTTGAATATATTCAACTCCTAAAGAGTTTAAATATTGAAGTTGTTTAGATGTTTCAACCCCTTCAGAAACTATCTTTAGATCTATCTCCTTCATGAGTCCAACTAATCTCTTATAAATATTTTTAGCTCTTTTTGAATAATCTGTACTCTCTATTGAATCTAGGAGTGATTTATCAAATTTAACAATATCTATAGGAAGTAAGGATAAAATAGTGGCTCCTGAGTGACCCGCCGTAAAATCATCTAAAGATATTGTAAAGCCTAATTTTTTAAGCTCTCTTAGCTTCATTACCAACTCATCTAGTTTAACTGTAAAAACAGATTCTGTTATTTCAATCTCTAAATTCTGTGCTTTAATTCCACTATTCTTTAATAAATTCATCAATACTGCAATAATATCCTCTCTTTCAAAAGTTTGAACAGATAGATTAAAAGATATTTTAAAATCTTGTGGGAGTTCTTCTTTATCAATCTTCTTTTTCAAATAAATCATAGTTTTTTCAGCTATAATATAATCTATTTTATAAACCACCCCATTTTCTTCTGCTATTTTTATAAATTCATTTGGATATATAGGCCCTAACTCTTTTGAATAAAATCTTGCTAACGCTTCTGCCCCTATGATTCTATTACTTTTAAGACAAAATTTAGGTTGATATACTGGATAGAAATGTTCTAACCTTATCTTTAATTCATTTAAAATTTTAACCTCTCTATTTTTTCTATAAATAAATTCATCATTTACAATTCCGTATTTAAATTTTCCCTCTCCCTTATTTTCCAACATTATTAAATCTGCATACTTAAATCCCTCTTTTAATGAATCTCCATTTTTTATATTATTCAACCCTAAAGTAAATGAAACATTATTTTTTTGCATCAAAGGACAATACTCTTTATATTTTTTTAATTTATCTATTATCTCGACTTCTGTTTCCTTCTCTAAAAATCCATAATATTCATCACCTGATATTCTGAAAATTTTTTCATCTCTCCACAAAGTTTTTAAAAAATTTGCAAATTCAATTATAATTTTATCTCCAAAATTGTGCCCTTTAGTATCATTTACATTTTTAAAGTTATTTAAATCTATCACAAAAACAAAACCATTTACACTATATTTTTTTTCTTTTAAAAACTCATTAAATTTTTCTCTGCTCAAAAGTCCTGTTAATGAATCTTTTAATAGCGTTTCATTTTCTTTATGTTTTCTTTTTAAGTTATCATATAAATAAAACAAATATCCCCCTGCTAATAGTAATAAAAAAATTAACACCCTCTTTTCATTCTCTTTTATCTTTTCGTCAGCTTCTTTTTCTCTTTCAATATCTAAATAAGTTTCTTTTTTTAATATTTCTATATCAATCAAATGTATTAGTGCTTTATCTACAATACTTTTTAATAAAGGATTATTCAAATTAAAAGCTAAATTAATCGGAACTTTCTCGAATATTCTGATATCATATTCAGCTAATTCAAACCCATCTTTGTTGATGGTTAGTATATATTCTATTTCTTTATCATCTAAAGCTTTTTTTAATAATTCATAGTTTGAATATGATTTTATATTTCTAGAAATATCATAATTTTTAACTATCTCTTCTTCAATGTTATATCTAAGAACACCAACTCTTCTTCTAAAGCTACTTTTATCTTTTTTACTAATAACATATGTATTTAAATCCGCTATTTTTTCAGAGAATAGATATTTTTTATCTCGATCCATTGTTTTTGATAATATTAAAAGATCTATCTCTCCTTTTTCTAATAACTCTAATTTCTTCTCTTTTTTATCTTCATACACTACAAGATTAATTTTTAAAGCTTCTATTATCCTTTCAATTAACATTGGAATTAAACCTTTACTCTTTTTATAGTACTTAGAATAATAATAAATATCTTCTAAACTATTTTCCTCATAACTTATTCTTAATTTTTTCAAATTATCTATATACTTTTTTTCATCATCTGTTAATGATGATAAAAAATATTCTAATAACATCTCTTTATTAATCTCTTCTAATAACAAATTAAATTTTTGTCTATATTTTCTACTTAAAACTTCACTTAAAACATCAGCTAATTTAGAGTATTTTTTATCTAATCCTATTATGTATCCTGGACTAATGGTTACTTGTAATTTATTTTTAAACTCATACTTATTAAATTGTGTTGTTACTAGTAATTCATTTTGATAGTTTTTAATATCATCAACTTCATAGAAATCTATATCCATATCATTTACTTTTATTTTTTCTTTAAAAATCCTATACTTATAATCTCCCTTTTCAAAATATACTTTAGATTTATTTAAAACTCTTAAATCATTTAAACTATTCAAAGGGATATCTGATGATACTAGATAAATATTTTTAGTAAAGAGTATATTTGTCAAAGACAATTGATTTGAAATTTCATTTTCTTTATTTATAAGAGCAATTCCTTCAATTTTTTGCTCCTTTAACATTACTTCTAACTTTTCTTGATCTTCTTCAATAAATAAAACATCTAATTTTAACTCTTTTAAAAACATCTCTTTAACCAAATCTACTATTGAAACTCCTAGTTTATTTTTTACTTTAAAATCATCATTTTTAACAATTCCTATTATTAATTGTTCTTTCTTTAAATCATTCAAATATTTTTCTCTCGATTTATTCTTCGTTAAGTTTTCTCTTGCTAAACTAGATATATTTACTATTAAAATTAATATTAATAATTTATATACTCTCTTTTGAAAAAAGTTTTTTATTTTATTCACCTCCTTTATTTTCAATATTGCTTTTTATTAATTTTCTAATCTTACTTAAACGAAAGGGCAAGTACAACTTATTTTTTTACAAGTGTACCTGCCCTTACCATTTAAAATCAGTCTGGGGGGACATGATTTATCTTCGTGAAGTTAGCCTAGGGTGCTATAACTTCAATAAATGATATTTTAATTTCTATTTTAATTCAATCCCATTTAGGATTCTTCAACTAAAATATATTTTCTATCGTCTTCTACAATCAATTTACTCTCTTTCAATTTTTTCAAAACTAAATAAAACTGACTTCTACTTAAATTGAAATCATCATAAGAGATTACTGTTTTTGAGATACAATTATTTTTTGAATATCTTTTTAAAGTAAAAAATACATATTCTATACTTGTCATAATCAAATTCATCTCTTTTAATATGTATGACTCTATAATTTGAGTGTATAAATTCTTTTTTATATATGAATTTATCTCAATCTCTTCAATTAAAGTTTCCTCAAAAACCTTAAATAAACCCTCTGGATTTTTAAATAAACTAGTTTTATTAATTGAGTCTAAAGTCAATAAATTATAAATTATTTTATTTTCTTCAAGAAGACATTCATTTACAATCGTCTTTCCGTCCGATAGTATGTATTTCATTATTCCCCTACCCTTTAAAATAAAATAACACTTTTCTCCTATATAAAAAGACTCACCCTTTTCTAACTTTATTGTTTTCATTAATTCACCTCAGTAAATTTTTTTAAAATTTTTCTTTGTTTAAAGAGTAAAAGGTTTCAAAATCGATAATCTCTAAAATGATTGGAATTGTTGCATAGCCTAATTTAGTAAGTCGATATTCAGAAAATTTTGGATATATTTCAAACTTCTTTTTTGAAACAAGTTTTAATCCTTGTAATTCTTTTAATGTTTCATTTAAAACTTTTTCACTGCAAGAAGGCAGTTCAAGCTTTAAATCTTTAAATCTTTTGCTTTCAACTCTTAAATGCCAAATAATAACAAGAGCCCATTTTCTTTTTGTTATTAAAAAACTTATAGTATTGTCCAAACTATAGCTCATGACCGCCCCTTTCCAAAACTTTATAAAATAATTAATATTACTATAAAATTTCAGTATAAATTATATCATAAATGACATAAAAGTTTAATAACTGACTTTAAAGTTAACTGAATATGTGCTTTTTCTACCTTTTTTTATATTTAAATACTATATCTACTTAAACAATTCAAGCTTTTATCATAAAATATAAGTGAAAATAGTCACGCATTCCACTGACATTAAAGTTAGTAAAAAACATTTTAGTTTTAAAACTTCATTTATACTATATATATTTTACACAGTTGTCTTTTCCTTAAAAATAAGTTGATTTTAGATGTTTTAATTTTTTTATAAAAAAATTAGGTGCCAGAATATTTTTCTGACACCTTTTTTATATCTATTTTGAGTTGTATTTTTTTAATCCTAACTCAATTATTTTCACAGCTTTTTCTAATCTATCTAAGTCTAGAGCATAAGATATTCTAACCTTATTTACTCCTAACTCCTCTCTTTGATAAAATCCTTTTGCTGGTGTTAACATAACAGTTGAGTTATCGTATGAAAACTCTCCCAATAACCATTTTGAAAACTCTGTCGCATCTTCTACTGGAAGTTGAACAATACAATAGAAAGCCCCCTCAGGTTTATTTAACACAACACCCTCTATATTTTTTAATCCTTCATATAGGAAATCTCTTCTCTCCATATACTTTGCATTTACAGCTTCATAATAAGCTCTATCTTTACATCTATAAAGAGCTTCTGCTCCAACCATATCTAAAGTTGAAATAGATAGTCTTGATTGACAAAGCTTTAAAATATATGCCATGAACTCTTTATTTTTATTTAAAATAGTTCCTACTCTAGCTCCACATGTTGAGAATCTTTTTGATATTGAATCTATCAAAATAATTCTCTCTAAATTGTCACTAAATGTTCCACAGCTAACTGTGTCTTTTCCATCATAGATAAACTCTCTGTAAACCTCATCACTGATTAAAAATAAATTTTTCTCCTTAGAAATCTCATTTAGCATAAGCAGTTCATCTTTTGAATAAACTGAGCCTGTTGGATTCCCTGGATTTGAAAACATTATTGCCTTTGTTTTCTCTGTCACTAAACTTTCAATAACCTCTTTTTTTGGTAACTTAAAGTTATCTTCAAATTGAGTCGGTATCCCCACAACCTTTATTCCTAACATTGCAAAGAAACTATTGTAATTTGCATAATATGGTTCTGGAATTAAAACCTCTTCTCCTGCATCAAAGAGTGTCATCAACGTAAATAATAGTGCTTCACTTCCTCCTGCAGTTATTAAGATTTCCTCACTGTCATAATTCATCCCTAAATTTTTATAATATCCTTTTACTGAGTCTATTAACTCTTTTCTCCCCGAAGAGTCTGAATACGCTATTGTTTCTTGTCCAAAATTCTCTACTGCTTCAAAAAACTCCTTTGGAGTTTCTAAATCTGGTTGTCCTATATTTAAATGTATAATGTCTATCCCAGCTTCTTTAGCTTTTTTCGAGTATGGTATCAACTCTCTTACAGGAGATGTTTTTAAATTTTGTATATTTTTTGAAAACATCTGTCCCTCCTAAGCAAACTTTTTTAATATTATACCAAGCTCTTGCCTTTATGTGAAGTTTTTTTTGATTGAAGTGTAAACTAATCTTTGATATAATTTTATCAATAACTATTCTTTAAGGGAGAATCTATAATGAAAGTAAATTTTAAATCATTTTTCTTAACACTGGGGATTTTTTATGTTTTAATTGGCGCTCTTGGAATCAGCAATATGGGATTTTTTAATAAAAATATTGAATATATTTTAAGTACCGTTTTGTTTTTAAATGGAGCTTACCATATTTTCTATTCAACAAGTAATAGAAAAAGTCCATACTTCCATTGGGGGCTTGTTTTAGGTGAGGGTATAGTTGAACTTATCTCGGTAGCAGTTATTCTTTTAAATAATTTTACTAGCCAACTATTCTTTACAAGCTATATCGGTGTTTTACTTTGTTTAAAAGGATTAATTTTAATCTTAGGAAGGGATAACAAGTTTACCTCTTGGGAAAAAACAAAAGCTAAGGTTAGAGTTTTAGTTATCGTGAAAGGACTTTTACATTTCCTTTTCGGATCGTTGATTGTAGTTTTACCTCTGCTTACAGATAAAGCCGTTTACATAGTTTTCGGATGGTATATTCTATTTTTAGGAATTCACTTCTTAACAGAGGAGTATATAACTAACAAAAAAAGTGATGAGATTTAATCATCACTTTTTTATTTTCTTTAAAATTTTTGAAATTGGTATTTGAGATTTTTCATACTCATTCAATCCCATCTTCCAAAGTAATAAACAATATAAAATTGTATATACCACTATTTTTACTATAAATTTTAAATAGTTTACTTCTTTTAAATATCTATTTAAAAGAGTTCCAAAAATCATCGCTATAAATATTGGAACTGACATTTTTAATATATTCTTCCAGAAATTAACTATATCTAACTCTACAACCACTTTATAATATATATTCATTATTATTATCTGCCCTAATATAAATGATATTCCCGTAGCTATAGCACACCCTATCAGTCCATATTTTTTTACTAAAAAAATACTCATACCTAAATTCAAAAGTGCTATTACTAGATAAACAACCGATCTAAACTGATGCATATTTTTTGCCTGCATTATACTCACACCTATACTTTGAATCAAAGGAACTGTCAAAGGAATCATTATCCAAAGGGCTATTCTATAAGCTTCTATATACTCTTTTCCTACCCAAAGAGTTATAAAATCTTTTCCAAATAAAACAAATCCAGAAGAGATTAAACCCAAAAGAATATACTGTAGCCTTCCAACTTTTAAAAATAGCTCATCTATCTCATTATGTTTTCCCTCTACAATCAATCTATTTATTCTCGGAAATAAAACTCCAGCTATAGCAGCAGCAAACCCAGTGTAAAGAGTATTAAAAATAGCTCCAACAGAATATATTGCTACACCCGCTACTCCAATATATTTACCTATTATAACTCTATCTGTTCCCCAATATATTTGATCTATAAGTACGTTTAAAAATATAAAAAACGAGTATGTAAATATCTCTTTTAAAATACTGTAATCAAATTTTGAAAACTTTATTCTCATTCCTAATTTTATTGCATAAACTATATCAAAGAGATAGGATATTATTGCAAAAAATAGTGTGGATAATGTTACACTAATTAATCCAAACCCATTTATCATAAGTAAAGCACCTATAATTGGATTCAATACCATTGCTAATAGTTTTACTCCTCTTTGATATATAAACTTCTCTTTCGAACTTATATTTGTTGAAAAAATAGTTAATGGAAATGAAAGAACTACATTTAAAGATAGTATTATGAAAACCATTTTTGTTTTCTCTAATTCAATTGCTGTAAATCTCTCTCCAAAAAATGTTTCGATATTAAAAAATATATAACTTCCAATTCCAATGGCCAAAACCATAAGTATCGAAAAAATAGATAAAAACATCCCGTTTAAAGATTTTTCCTCTTCCAATTTTCCAGACGCTCTGTATCTAACAGTATATCTCAGCATAGTATTTCCAAGACCTAAATTCAAAATTGAGATATATCCCATTATAGATTGAACCAATGAGTTAATTCCATAGTCAGCCGGACCTAAATATCTCATATATAGTGGTGTATATACAATTTGAATTAAAGAACTCATTATTATAGTTAACATTGAGAGTGCCGTTCCAACTTTCAATTCATTTTTTGCCATAGCTTTACCTATATTGATAAAAATTCATCTAGCTTTAAGAAATGTTTTTCTCCATCTTTTGATGCTTTCATTAAAACTTCATCCGACAGTGCTAAATTCTCTTTATACTTTTCATAGTTTAAATTTTTCAGATTATCTAATGATGCAAAATTTCCTTTAAAATCTAAATCCTCTAAAACATTTGTCATCTTTTTACTATAAGTTATAGGAAATACTGGCTTTTTAAATACAAATCCTAATATCATTGCATGGAATCTTGTTGCTACAACACTCTCAGCTTTATTGATTATATCTAAGGCTTCATTTATATCTCCTCTATAAAGATATTTTGTTATATGTTTATGCTGCTCATTTGGAATCATATTTAATAACTTACTTATAGCTTCTTCATCCCTTTCACCTTGGCAAAACGACATAAATTTAACTTTTTTACCTGATTTTATAATATCTAGTGTCAAAGTTTTCAATCTATTAAAATACTCAGACTCTATTCCTGTAAATCCAGGTCTTCCAGATGGTAACACAATTGAGAATAGGACATAGTTCTCTACCTCATTAGGTTCCATTTTCAAGCTAAATACAATATCATTTCCATATCTAACATTTTCTAAATCTTCAAAAAGTTCATATGAATATCTCTCTCTAAAACAAACATCCTTACAACTTTTAAAGAACTCATGGTACATATCTCTAAATCCTTCATTTTTATATGGTCCAAAATTTGCTCCTAGAATAAAATAGTTTTTTCCAAAATCTAAATTTCTCTCTCTAACTTTAAAATCCTCTTCTGAAAAATCATTTTCTATAAATATAGATCCTCCTATATTTACAACACCATCTAACTCTCTCGCTTTCAAATCCTCTAATATATTTGGAATTCCAAATTTTCTTCCCAAACGGAATAAGATTTTCTTAGCAAAAGTATCGTTATAAAGTATATTTAAATTCTCAGTATCAATTCCCTTTAAATTCTCATACTCTGGTGTTGCATAAAGATAAAACTCAGTTTCTTTATATCTTTCACAAAGCATTTTTATAAAAAGGTCATCGCCTAAATTCATTTGTGCATATGCCTTTATTAATATTTTTTTCACTTTCCCTCACCCTATTTTCTTGTTAGTATCTTTTTATACTTTTTTAAACCTATCATTTTCAATCTCAAAATTCTAAAATAGTAATAACATTTTATTTCAAAAGTTTTCAACTCTTCAAATCTATCTATTTCTTCTTTTATTTTTAAATAAAACCTTTTCCATCCCTCAATTTTATTTTCACTCAATCTTTGTAAAACATCAAAAGGATACATTATACCATGATATTTAAAACATTCTCTAACTTTATCTATATTCTTCTCATATACATCATTTTCTTTATAGAATTTTATTAGTTCATCTATAACTAGATATATGTCTGTTCTATTTTTATAATTATTCGATACAGAAGCTGTGTTCATAAAATAATTATAATATGGTTTATTAATAGAAACAACTTTTTTACTGAAGAAAAAACACATAAAGTTAAAAAACATATCTTCCCCTGTATAAACATCTAATAAAAATTGAATTTTATTTTTTTTAATCATCTCTTTTCTATAGATTTTATTACAAGGCGATGAAAACCACTCTGTTGTACAATCTGTATAGCTGTCTTTATCATCTCTTTTATCTACCTCAACATTGGCTAAAAGATTTTTATTCTCATCTAGCTTTTTAAAGCCAGAAATAACAATATCTGCAAACTCATTTTCCGCTATCTCTACCATCTCTTTATACATATCTTCATCCGCCCAATCATCGGAATCTAAGAATGCAATATATTTTCCTTGTGCTAAAGAGAGACCACAATTTCTAGCTGCACTGCAACCACCATTCTTCACTTTTTTATAAATTATATTACTATAATGATTAGCTAACTGCTCACAAATTTTTGAAGTCCCATCTTTTGAACCATCGTCGATAACAATTATTTCAATCTCTTTTAAAGTTTGATTTAAAACTGATTTAATACATCTTTCAATATATTTTTCAACATTATAAGCTGGAATTATCACACTTAGCATATCTTTTTCCTCCTCAAAATTTATCTCTATGAAAAATAAAAAGGGTGGACATACAGCCACCCATTATAGTTATTTTGTTCCAAATATTCTGTCTCCACAATCTCCTAAACCTGGATAAATATATCCGTTTGAATCTAAACCTTGGTCTATTTTAGCTGTATAAATAGCTACATCTGGATGCGTTTGTAAAACTTTTGCTATTCCTTCTGGAGCAGCTACTAAACACATAAATACTATGTTTTTAACTCCAGATTGCTTTAGGTAATCTATTGCATATATAGCTGATCCTCCAGTTGCTAACATAGGATCTACTAATATAACTTGTTTATTTTGTACATCTACAGGAAGTTTACAGTAATAGTATACTGGCTCTAGAGTTTCTTCATCTCTATAAACTCCTATATGACCTATTTTTGCTGTTGGAATTAATGAAACTATCCCATCTACCATTCCTAATCCAGCTCTTAAAATAGGTACAACTGCAATATTCGTTCCTAATGTATATCCAGCTGTTTTCATCAGAGGAGTTTGAACCTCTATCTCTTCTAAAACTAAATTTTTTGTTACTTCATAAGTCATTAACTTTGAGATTTCATTTAGATTCTCTCTAAAAGACTTTGTGTCAGTCTCTTTATTTCTTAATATTGTTAATTTGTGTTGTATTAATGGATGATTTATCTCTATTACAGCCATTTTAACCTCCCTGTTACTTATACTTTAAAAAAAAACAGGACATAGTCCCGTTTTTTTATTTCTTATTTCTTTAATCCAAACTTCTTGTTGAATTGCTCTACTCTTCCAGCAGCGTCTACGAACTTAGCTTTTCCAGTGTAGAATGGGTGGCAGTTAGCACATACAGCTATTTTAAGCTCTGCGTCCTTTGCGTTCATTGTTGATCTTGTTTCGAACTTGTTTCCACAAGTACAGTCAACAGTAAGTAATTTGTAATCAGGATGAATTCCTTTTCTCATTATTGTCACCTTCCTATAATCTTTCTATTTATCGTAAAGATTTTATCATAATTTTTTGACTTTTGCAACACTTTTTTGCCACTCACATAAAGTTTTTTATTTTTATAAAATTTTATGATAAAATATATATAAAAAAATAAAGGAGAGTTATGGCTACTAAATATTATGCTTTTATTATAGATAAAGAAAACTATTCTGCTATTGTTACTTCTTGGCCTGAGTGTCAACAGTTAACAAAAGGAAAGAAAGCGAGGTATAAATCTTTTAAGACTGAAAAAGAAGCTAAAGACTGGCTTTCTGAAGGTGGAATCTACGAAGATAAAAAACAGAAAATAAAAGAAGCTAAAGAAAAACTTATCGATGGGATATATTTCGATGCTGGAACTGGTAGAGGAATTGGAGTTGAAGTTAGAGTTACTGATATAAAAGGAACATCTCTTTTGGATAATATTATGCCTGAACATATGATAAATGAGTTTGGAAACTATTTAGCTCCAGAAGGTAGCACAAATAACTACGGTGAATTAATTGGTATATACTTAGCTATCGATATAGCAATTAGAAAAAATAATTTAAAAATTTTTGGAGATAGTAAATTAATTATTGATTATTGGTCTAAAGGGCATTATAATAAATCGTCGTTAAATGAAAAAACAATAAATCTTATAAAAAAAACCGCTGCAAGAAGAGAGCAATTTGAAAATGTCGGTGGAAAAATCGAACATGTTTCTGGTGATATCAACCCTGCAGATTTAGGTTTTCATAAATAAAACTAGGAGGATAATTTAATGGAGTTTGAACTGTTTGATAAGTTACATCTTTTTTATCTTTTGGGATATTCGTTAGTTTTTGTTTTTCTTTATTTTGGAGTAAAGTATAGCCCACAACCTAAAAAAGTTATGAGAGTAATCTCTTTAATTATTTTGATGATAAAGTGTGGAGAACTCTTTATCAGATATAAATTAATTGGAGAAGCTTGGTACTCACTACTTCCTTTACATCTTTGCAATATAACTCTTATTTTTGCTATTTTAGGTACTACACTTAGATTTACTCCATTTTTGTACGCAACATTTTTCTGGTCTATCGGAGCAATCTTTGCACTATTAACACCTGAGGTTAGAGAAACCTTCCCTCATTTTTTCAACATTAGCTTTTTCTCAACGCACTGCTACATAATTTTTACAGCTATTGTTGAATACAAAATTTTTAAGTTAAGACCATCTTTAGAAACTTGGACTGGATCTTTCCTTGGAATAAATGTTATTATGGCTGGGGTATTTTTTATAAATAGCGTTCTTGGAACTAACTATCTATATATAAATAGAAAACCTAGTTTCCAATCACCTCTTGACTATTTTGGTGAGTGGCCATACTATATAATAGTAGTTGAATTTGCATATATCATTTTAACTTTATTATTACTATTTGTATTTAAAAAAAAAGATTACAAAGTAAAAGTAAACAGGTAGAATTTTAAGATTCTACCTGTTTTTTATTTCTTAAATTATAACCAAGATATCCTTTAACTCTTTTAATTTTTCTAAAGTTTCGTCTGATACCCTTACTCTATAAGTTACTCTTTCATTAAAATCTTTATTTAGTAACTCTTCATTTCCATTTATTAATAGATTATCAATCTCATTTATCTTTTCATAAGAGAAGTCTAAAAGACACTCTTGACGCTCTATAAACTCTGCAATTTCACCCTCTAAAACTGCTAATTTTGCTGTTTTAGCGTAGTTTCTTACAAGGCCTCCAGCTCCTAATTTTATTCCGCCAAAATATCTTGTAGCTACAACTGCAATATTGTTTACATCCATATAAGTAAGAATCTCACCCATAGGTTTTCCTGCTGTTCCACTTGGCTCTCCGTCATCATCAGCTTTGAAATACTCTTGCCCATTATCTATAACTCTATAGACAGTACAGTTATGAGTTGCATCTGGATGCATCTCTCTAATCATATCTATAAATTCCTCTGCTTCCTCTTTTGATGAAATCGGTTTTGCGTATCCTATAAATTTCGATTTCCTCTCTTCAAACTCTATTCTCACTGCTTTTTTTATACTTTTCATTCTAACTCCTAATTATTAAATCTACTACTCCAATTATTATATTGTATATTGGAGACATTATTTTACTCAAAATACCAAAATAACTAAGCCCTAATATTATAAATATTCCATAGGTATCTATTGTAAATATTCTTATTCTGTTTTCATCATTTAAAAATGAAGCTATTATTCTAGAACCATCTAACGGCGGAATTGGTAATAGATTAAATGTTCCTAACGCCATGTTTATAATTATAAAATATACCGATAGATCATTGAATGGTACTATATCAAACCTAATCAAAAAAGCTCCTATTATCATTAAAGAATAGTTTGTTAATACACCCGCTATTGATACTAAAAATTCTCCAACTCTACCATTTCTAAAAGCAAAATAATTTACTGGAACTGGCTTTGCCCATCCAAATATAAAGTTACTTCCACTCAGTAGCATTACAACTGGTATTAGTGCTCCGATTGGGTCTAAATGTTTCAAAGGATTTAGCGATAACCTCCCTGAATATTTAGCTGTTTTATCTCCACAAAAAAGTGCCATATATCCATGAGCTAATTCATGTAGCACCAAAGAAAATAGCAAAATTATAACTTTAAATACGAACATTTTCATCACCTCATAAATAGATTATCACATCTACAATTCTAAAGTCAAATATGGAATCCCATTTAATACTTCAACTACCTCTAATAAAAGTAAATAGTTTATATTTAAAATTGGCATTATTAAAAATTCTAAATAAAAATTTGATAAAAATAAAGCTAAAAAACTTATCACTATAAAAACTGATGCAACAGGTATTAAAATAACATTACTAAGAAATGAAAACATCGGTATATTTCTAAAAAATATATAAAATATCGGCGTCATACAAAGTTGAATTGTTAAGCTTAAAGACAATGTATTACATATTTTATTTACAAATTTTGCTTCAAACTTTTTCACTTTTGGAATTTTCTCATAGATAAAAATTATTGAAAAAACAGCTATATATGACATCCAAAATGAAACTGTATAAACCCATGCAGGATATATAATTAAGGATATCAAAAATGCTAAGAAAAAAGATTTTTTTACATCTGCTTTTTCATACAAAATATTACTTAAAATATATATTGCTCCCATTACATATGCTCGAAATACAGATGGTGATTTCCCTATTCCTAAAACATATAAAGTTAAAATTAATAACGTTAAAATATACCTCTCTCTTTTAGGAACTTTTAGTTTAAATAACATATATGCTACTCCTGATATGATAACTCCGATGTGTAAACCAGAGATTACTAGTATATGAGCTGTTCCTGTATATCTAAACATATCTTTTAACTCATCATCTAGAAGATATCCCTCTCCTAAAAGTGTTGCTTTCAAAAATAACAGTAATCCTACTGAATATTCTTTTGTCATTCTTTCTATTCTGTCTCTAAAAAAAACTCTTAATCTACTGTCTTTATCTAAAATTTCATTTGAATTTAAAAAATAGGTTGTTCCCCATTTTGATTTTTTGATTTTTGTCACTTCACCTAAAATAATTTTCTCACCATCACCAACTCTATGAACTGAAAAAAATAGATTTTGCTTTGAATATTTATTGTTTATAGTCTCAACTTTTCCTTGACCTGCGTCGACTCGTCCACTTATTTGGATTATGTCCCCAACCTCAACTCTCTCTTTAAACGTTACATAATTTAACCTTAAAAAGAAAATTGAGGCAAAAACTAATATTATTGCCCCAATCTCTATTCGTTTCAACTTCCCTCCTTATTTTACTCACTATATTTAAAATAAAATATATATGAGATTACAAAAGATGCCGCTGAGAACATTGCTGCTGAGTAGATCCCATACTTTGTTACCTCACCACTTCCTCCTAAAACCAACATCAATGGTAGTATCACTATCGATACTAAAAATGCCATTTTTAAAAAGAATCCTTGAATTCCAAAGCAAACTCCCTCAATTCTATTGTTAATTCTTTTACTAATCTTTTCACTTATATCACTCATCATCGCTGGCGGGAATATAAATGCCGCTCCTGAAATTGGAATCCCTAGTAGCCCAAATATTAAAAAACCATATTTTACTGGAATTACTTTTCCAAGAAGAGATAACGCAATTGTTAAAACTGTTAAAGCAATCAACGAAGCTAACATAATCTTTCTATACCCAAATTTTCTAGATAACTTATTTACTGGATAGAAAAATATCGCTGATGCTCCAAATAACAGTGCTGAAGCTATTGTGATAGTTTCCTTTCCATATCCCATTATATCTTCTACATAATAGTTCATCATAGCTCTAAGAGAATTAAACCCTACAAAGAAGAAAAGTAAACCTAAAAGATAATATATAAAATCTTTATCTTTTATAACCTCTTTTAATATCTCTTTTATAGCTCCTACATTTTCTACTGGTCTAGAGTATTTTTTTTCTGGAACCAACAGTACAGTTACAAATAAACCTAAAACACATAGAGCACTTAAAGATATCACCATCCCTCTAATTCCAACTAAAGTATCACCTTTACCAAAATACTTTATTAAAACTCCAGGTAATATCATAGCTATTGCACTATATATAAGTCTAAATACCGATTGCCATGTTGAAAGATTTAATCTTTCCTCTGAGTTTTCGCCTATCTCTGGAATAAGTGCATTATATGGTGCTCCAACTATTGTATAAAAAGTAAAAAATAGTGATCCAACCATCGCCAGATAAATAAATGTAGCTTTTTCACTGCTAACTGGCGGATAGAAAAATGCTACTGTTGCTAACCCCAACGGAATAGCTCCCGCTGCTATAAACGGTATTCTTCTTCCCCATCTACTATTAAACTTATCTGATAAGTATCCAACTACTGGATCTGAAATCATATCTACTACTCTAGATATTGCCAAAGCTAGTGAAATTAATACTGGCGTTAAAAATGGTTTTAATCCTGAGTTTTCTGGTGGTAAATAAAAATATAGTATCCACTGAGCAAATATTTGATCCACTATTGCATAACTAACTCCTACTCCATAAAATATCTGTGTTGATAATGGTATTCTCTGCTTCAAATTTTCTCCGTTACCAAATACTTATAAAACTCTATAATTATTTTAATAAAATATATAAAGTCTAAAGTATCATTCCTTTTTCATAGAATTCAATTTTGTCTACATTTAAAGACTACTCTCGTTTTTATAACTCTTCAAAGGCTTA
>JBOFRT010000419.1:0-1276 GCA_051651165.1 Cetobacterium sp. | reverse complement strand
GGAACAGATGTTAGAAAGATTACACTAAAGCCAAGTGATTCTTATGTTTTAGTTGAGAAAAATGATTTTTTTGTAGAGAGTGAAAAGTTTAAAGAACTATTTTTAAGAGATCTATATATAGATCAAGAGAACTCAAGTGCTTCAATGAGACTTAACTTTGAAACCTCAGCAGAGATAGAAGCATATTTAGCAAATATTAAAGATGGATTAATTGATGCAGAAAATGCTGGAGAACTTATGTTTACAAGTGAGCGTACTCTATTTGATGTGGGGTATATGCGTTTTGATTTTCAAGGAGTTTTAAATAAAGCTGGAAAAGATTCTGAAGATAGAAAAGTGGAAACTGATTGGACAGGAGATTTAGAATATCAAGGGCCAGTTCTTTATGGAGAGTTTACAGGATCTTATGACGTGAGAAATAGTGAACTTGGAAATATGAGTTTATACTATCCTGATATCTATAAAAATCACTCTTTAAAATTAGAAAACAATGGTAGTGGAGGAGCTAGAGAGTGGGGAGCAAGTTTTAGAAAAGAGCGAGGATACTATATTAAAGGTAAAAATTATGTGATTCGTGAAACAGTTCCTATTGGAAGTAAGGTGGAATTGCTATATTTAGGATTTCCCATTGATGTAAAAGATGCTGTTGATGGAACAGTGGAGTTTGATAATTCAGAGATACAAGAGAATAGACGTTATACTTTAAGAGTTTATCAGCCAGATGGAAGAATTTATACAATAGATATAGATACTGCTGCAAACTACTTTCAACAAAATAAAGGAGAGACAGAGTATGATATCTCCTTTCGTGAAGTGGATCAATATGATAGATATTCTATAAATGCCAACCTATATCACGGTATCACTCAAAATCTAACTTTAGGGTTAGGGTATGTCCATGAACCAGAGAATGTTGGAGATAATAGAATTGAGTATTTAGAACATATTAGAGGAGAGGTTGTATACAGTAACTATATCTATAGATTTCCATATACTTTAGTTCTTGGAACAGAACGTGCATTAAATACAGATGTGGTCAATGAAGATGGGAGTAGTAATAAAGATAGATATTCATACGATGGAACATTTCAAATTGATATAAAAGATTTTAGATTTGTAGTTGATGGAGCTAACTATGGAAAATATTTTGATGAAAAGTTTCAAGAGGGATATTCAATTACATATAATCCAACAGGAATTTTTCAAATTAACTATGAGTGGAATAAAACAAAATACAATATAGATGAAAAAGATGATAATGATGAAAATGTTGGAT
>JBOFRT010000418.1:0-2676 GCA_051651165.1 Cetobacterium sp. | reverse complement strand
AAAATAGCGGTTAATAAAATTAATTTTCACCAACCGCTAATCGTGCGTTTTTTAATTTAAAATTTTTTATAATATATTATTGCAGATTCTTATTTTTATATTTTATAATATTCTCAAATCTATTTCAAAATGTGTAGTTTACAAAAATATTTTATTCACTAAAATCAATATTGATACAGAAAAGAGCAAGTTGGATTTAAAGAAACCTTAGGAACTTTATATCGCATGTGTGCTCTTTTTTGTTTTCACTAAAAAAAATAAAGTTGATTAAACTAAACTCTTTTATCAATTTTAATATAAACCTGATAAAATTCTGACTTTTTTAATAAAATTGACAGTATCTTAATATTATTTTTACTTAACAATAATCTAAAATTTAACTGAGCCGAAAGTCTGGCTTAGTCTTATTAAAGTTATAAGATTTATCTATAAGCACCTAGAATAATTAGAGAGTTCATAATTAACTGGCTCAAATTTGAGCTATTTAAAGCATTTTTAGTGCTATGCTCAAATTTGAGTAATGATTTTTACCTTTTCTATTTTAATTAAATTTAAGCTTAATTGTTTTGAAAGTATATATAACCCTGCGGAAAGTTCCGCTACCCCAAATTTTACTATGTATCTATATATTTTTTTAAATTAAAATCAATAAGATCTATAAGTTCCATGTCTTGAATATCTAATTTTTTAAATTTTTCTAACCTTTCTAAATTTTTATTTAAATATTTTTGATTAGCTTTTATACTTTTATTAGTTTTTTTTATTAACAAATCATATTGATATAAGAGTACACTGCCTATTAGATTTAATAATTTAGAAATTCTATATTCAAATCCAGTCAATGTATGGGACCCTCTAGATTTTATAGTTTTGTTTGGTGTTAAAGATTTCCAATTTTCAAAACCTCTTTCTAACTGCTCTAAAGTTATAGTAAATTCTTTATCAAACATATATCTAACCTCTCAAATTACTATTTTCAACCCATGTTTCAATCCAATTTAAAGCTATCTCATAATCTTTTTTTCTTATATCTCCATACGATCTAACATTAAATTTGTATTTTATATCTCTATGGATATTTGAATAAAGTTCTCTTTTTTCTATAGATTCTCTTAATTCTTCATATCTAGCATAAACTCTTCTGTTTATAGCTTTTTGAACAATACCTCTTTGATAAGTTTCTAAAACTATTGAATTTTCAATTTTATCCTCTAAAGTATTAATTCTATTTTCATGTTCAGTACATACATTTAACAAGTTTTGTGCAACTTGAAGTAGATTATTATTAGAGTTTTCAGTAACTTTAATTTTTCCAAGTCTCCAATCTCTTAAGAAATTTTTAAATCCTTTTCTAAATTCTTTAGCAATTTTCTTTCTTGAAGTCATAAGAACTTCATAAACTCCATATTCAGTTAAAAATATAACTTCTCTATTTTGACCTGATACAAGGATTGTTTGTACCAGCTTCTCAATTTCAAACTCCAAATTTTTACACATCATTGATACATCAGTATGATCTATCCATTCAGCTATATCTTTAGCTAAAAATAAAGGATTTTCTTTATCTCCATATACCTTTAAAATTTTTCCTAATATATTTGTTTTTTCTATTAATTTCATTTCCATTTTGTTCGCTCCTTAATCTTTTTTTCTAATTTCTTCTAGAATTCTAGAGACACCACTTCAACCGTTTATTTTACTAGGTTTTATCCGTCTCAGACATCTAACATATTATGTCTAGTTTTAAAGTTCTTTTAAAAGCTGTTCTATAAGAGTTTTTGTTGTAACAGAGTATCTATTCATTTTATTAGGCAGCACCTTTAACATAGTGTCTAAAAATTCTTTTAATTCCTGTTTTGCTTTTTCAACATCTGAAATATCTTCAATTTTATTTTGTTCTAATGCTCTTGCACCTAATATCAATTCTAACCTGATTAAATCGCCGTTAAAATCATTTATACCTTGCTCTTCACACTTACTATACATTTTTAGTGCTCGGCTTGTTTTATACCCTTTAAGCCCTTTTAACGACGCTTTATCAATCCATTTATTTTTTTCTATTTTAAAATCCACTTTTCCACTTTTATATTTATGAATTTCTAAAGCCTTTAAAAAGGTTTTTAAAATATGTTTGTTGTCAATTAGCTTAAAGTCAGTACATACATCAACACAGTATTCGATATTATTATTTTTTAATAACCTCACATTTAATCCCTCCAATATTTTATTATTTATTTCTTTTGCTTCGTTTGGTTCTGCTCCTAGATTAAGTCCGTTATTTAAAGTTTTCCCTGGATTAGTTTTTAAAATTGCTTTGTTATCTCCAGTAGGTGTAATGGTAAAATCTATATTTCTCATTTGAAAATTTATATTTGCATTTTCCATATTTACAGTTTGCTCGATTTTATCTATTTTCATAATTACAGATTATGTTCACCCACTTCATCAATTAATTTTTTTATTGCTATTTCAATAAAACTTCTTTGAGTTGTATTTAGTTTTTTTGAAATTTCTTTTAATTGTTTTGCAAGTTCTGGCTCCATTTCAATAGTAAGTTTCTTTTTTTCCTCATTAATTTTTTTAAACATAAAAATTCCTCCTTCAAAATATCTTTTTATTGATTTTTAGTGGTATTTTTTTATGGGGTTATGATTAAAAAAAATATCACTTTCTATA
>JBOFRT010000417.1:0-3095 GCA_051651165.1 Cetobacterium sp. | reverse complement strand
TACCTCTTATTTTATTCAGTTCTACACCTAAGTTATTGTACTCATAAAACATCTCTTTTGTTTCTGCATTTTTCTTTCTTAAATCTATCTCTAAATTTATAGATGTCATCAGATTATTTAAAGCTCTTAATATCTCTCTGTAGTTTGAATACTCTTTTAAATAATCAAAATCACCATTGGAATTTTTTAAAAAATGATTTACATAAAAATTTGGAAACTCTTTTATTAAACCCTCTTTTATTTTTTTCTCCTCTTGAAGATTTTGTAAATTCAAAGTTAATAAGTATTCTGTAGGAGTATATAGATAATTTTTCTCTCCCTTTTTCAATCTATTTTCTGTATCGTTAATACTGCCTATAGGAAAAATTGGTTTTATACTTATATTCTTTAGATTATCTACATTAACTCCAACTCTTTTCACTAAAAACTCTTTTATTAAAACTTCATTTAAATCAAAAGGAGTTTTATCTGGATTTAATCCCTGCTTAATCTCTTTATGAGTAAATTGTAACGTTACCTCATCTTTAGAATAACCATTTAACCCTACAAAACAAAATATTACTAACATCATTGCACTTTTATTAAATTTTTTAAAAGAGTGATAAAAATTCTTTATAAATGCCATCATAACCCCTAAAAATACTCCCATAACTACTCCTACTGCTAAAATTAATTTAGCTTTTGAATTAGAAACTATCTCTATTGGAGAAGTCAATTTTATTATAGCTCCACTATTTATATAGTTCTCTTTTGCTTCTAAAATATTAGCTTGTTGAACTATATCATTATAGCTTTTAATAATATTTTTTAGTGAATCCATTATATATTTCTTTTCAACCTCTGTTCCTACTTTTAAATTTTTACTTGTATAGATTAGTTCATCTAATTGTTGTTGTAAAGTTATCAACTCATTCTCTGTTTTTAAATATTTATCCATTAGTTCTACATAGTATTTCTCTCTCTGGTTATCTCCCACTGTTACTTTAACACCTTTAGGGATTACTATATTTTCACCTTCAAATTTATAACTATTTAAAAGTTTTGTATAGTTATTAGCTTCCTCTTTTTTTACTTTAATACTGTTTTCAAGTCCTATTTTTCTATTTAAAAATTCGCTTTGAAACTTTTCAGGATTTCTAACAATATTTGTAGCTAAAAGATAGTTTTTTAAATCTTGTATTCTTATATTCTCTAAGTTTTCAAGTTCTAACTGAATCTGTCTGTAGCCAAAACCATAAGAAGCATAATCAACTCTTGTATTCTCTCTTTCTCCTATCAAACTTTTTAATGATTCTTTTCTTTCATTAAGTATTCTTAAATAATCTTCGTAGTTATAGTTTTCATCGTTTAAAATAGAAGTATCAAAATACTTAAATCTATATCTTGATTCATTTAGTGCTCTGTAGTAATCGTTTAATGATTTATAATAATCCTCAAGTACTTGTTTACTCTCTCCAATATTTCCAACTCTTAAATCAACTCTATAACTAGTTGGACTATATTCTAACGTCCCACCACTTTTAGCTAAAAACTCTTTTTTTTCAGCTATATCTTTGGGAATAACTCCTGTTATCTTAAACTCTTTACGAAATTCATCTAAAGATATTCTATTTTTCTCTCTAATATAATTTTCTCTGTAAACTTTTTCCAATACATTATTTACCAATAGATTATCCTCTTTATATCCCTCTGTTACAGTAAAAACTGTAGAAACTTTCTTAGATAGATCTCTTTCATATAGTGCTCCACCTAGCGATAACAATGTTACTAAAATTGTTGTTATAAAAATTATTTTTTTCTCTTTTACAAGAATTTGTAATAACTCCATTAAATCTATTTCGTCATCTTGCCTTATCTCAGTAGAAACTTGGTGTTTCATCTTCCCTCTCCTTTTCTCTTTTTTAAAATCTTATTAAAATATTTAATTTTTTAAATCATTTAATAAAATTTTAAAGGGATTTAACCCTTTAAAATTATTGTGCTAGTTTTTCCTCTGTTACTGGAGCCTCTTCTACAACTACAGTTTCCTCTACTACTGGAACTTCTGCTACAACTTCTCCGCTAGTTGTTTCTGTCACATCTACTACTACAGATTCCTCTACAGCTTCTACAACTTCTGATGTCTTATCTTCAGTTATAATAACTTCTTCTGCCACTGGTACTACTTCTTCTACAACTTGCTCTGCTACTACTGGAATTGCTACTTCAGCTTTAGGTGCTTCCTCTTTTTGTCCACATGCTGCAAACATAGCTATTAATGATAGTAATAATAATCCTTTTTTCATAAAAGTATTTCTCCCCTTTTGTAATTTTATTTTTTGCTACATTAGTATACCATATTTTTAACCTCTCTTAAAGTAGAAGTTTTTTTTTTTGCTTTTATTTTTCCTTCAATAATAACCTATTTTAAATCTTTTTTTTCTAAAATTAAACAAGACCTAGATTGCTCTAGGTCCATAAGTTTAATTTATGTTTATTTGTGAGTGAGATGTGACTTGGGGGATAGTCATTCTCTCAACCTTACTGCCTATACTTCTTAAAACGAGGGTATTATTTCCTGTTACTAACACTCCAATTAGTGTCATAATAGTATAAATTATTTTTATAGTTTTTATCATAGGCCTATGCCTCTGGTGCATTTTCCATAAAGTAGTTAAATGCCATCAATTCAGCTTTTTCAATCTCTATTCTATCTAGTGAGTTTTGTCCTGCCTTTATCTCTTTCTCAACTTGATCTCTCCATTCTGAAAATGATCCATATGGATTTCCTGCTGGTAATGGTTCTCCATCAGTTTGTAACTGCTCAATATGAGAAAGTGTCGCCTTATCATCTGCTAACTCCTTTAAATAAGAAACCTCTTTTTCAATGCTTTTCTGTGTTTTAGCTATAACTCCTTCTAATGCTATCTTTGCTCCTACAACTGTCATACTCATGTTTACCTCCTACGATTTTTATTTTTTCTACTTCTCTCGAGATAGTTTTAGAATATCATAGATTAAATTTTTAAATTAGCTTCAATGTCCACTCTGTTTTTAGTATTTATTGTCGCATTGTAGTATTTAAATTTGCATATTTTTTAAAAACAAGATATATA
>JBOFRT010000416.1:0-7531 GCA_051651165.1 Cetobacterium sp. | reverse complement strand
TATGGAGGTACACCCAGTAACATTTCGAACCTGGAAGTTAAGCCCATAAACGCTGAAAGTACTTGGGGGGCAGCCCCCTGGGAGGATAGGAAGTTGCCAATCTTTTTTTATTTTTTGTAAAATTGTGCTATAATTTAATTAGTAAAATTAAATCATAGAGAGGTGTTTTATGAAAAGTATATTGGTTACAGGTGGAGCGGGATACATAGGAAGTCATGCAGTAGTAGAACTGCTAGATTCAGGATACGATGTTATTGTTTTAGATAATTTAGAAAATGGTTACATAGAATTAGTTGATAGTAGAGCCAAATTTTATAAGGGTGATATCAGAGATATTTTGAGTTTTGAAAATATATTTGTTGAAAATAAAATAGATGCAGTTATGAATTTTGCAGGGTACATAAAAGTTGGAGAAAGTGTAAATGAACCTAATAAGTATTATTTAAATAATACTTATGGCGTTATGAATATAATTGAAGTTATGAAAAAATATAATGTTAAAAATATAATTTTTTCTTCAACAGCAGCTGTTTATGGTGAGGTTAAATGTGATGGATTGGTATATGAAGATTATCCAACTAATCCGATTAATCCTTATGGCTGGAGCAAACTTATGGCTGAAAGAGTTATTATAGATGCTGCAAAAGCTTTTGGATTAAACTATTCAATATTTAGATATTTTAATGTGGGTGGAGCACATGAAAAATATCATATAGGGCAAAAAGGTGAGGGTGTTACAGCCTTAATTCCAATTATTTTGCAAACAGCAAAAGGTGAAAGAGAGAGATTAAGTATATATGGAGATGATTACTCAACTCCAGATGGAACTGGAATAAGAGATTATATTCATGTTGTAGATTTAGTAAAAGCTCATATAGCAGCTTTACCATCACTAGAAAAAAATACTAGTGGAATATATAATTTGGGAAATGGAACTGGCTTTTCTGTTTTAGAGATGCTAAATGCAGCTAAACAAGTAACTGGAATAGATATAAAATCAGAAATCATAGAGAGAAGAGCCGGAGATCCTGCATCTGTGGTTGCAGCTAGTGAAAAAGCAAGAGAAGTTTTAGGGTGGAAACCAGAATATATAGATGTTAGTAAAATAATAGAAACGGCTTGGAATTGGTATAAAAGTCTTTAAAATATAGAGGTGAACAATGAATTTTTTCAAAAATTTTTTTATTAAAAAAAATAAAAATATAGAAATCCAAAAGAAAAGTGAGATACAAACAGAGTGTAATAATGATAATTGCGGATGTAAAAGTTGTGAGCACGAAGAGGAAAAGAATGGAGACTATTTGAAAAATATTTGTATTCAAATAGAAACAATACCTTGTGAACCGAATCCTTATTTTACAGGCAATGATGAAAGTGCTAAATTTTTTGAAGAGTTTGAAATTAGAATGACTACTATTTATAGAATGTATAAAATAAATAGTATATTTTTAAAAGAGTATCAAAAAGTTTCAAGAAAGTCATTGAGTGATACAAGAGAGAATGAAAAAGAGTTTTCGAAATATAGTAAATGCTATTTTATAAATAATAATGCATTTAAAGAAATTCATCATATGAGTAACCTTTTAAATATTTTTATGATTTTTGAAGTTCTATTAAAAAATATAACAAAAGATTTAGCTTATGATAAAAATTTAGATTTAGAAGAGATTCAAAATAAAAATATGTCATATTTAAATAGTTACATCTTATTTATTGAGGATAAAATGAAAATAAAGTTTTCGCTATCTGATAATGAGAGAAACTTTATAGGAATTGTTAGAAAAATAAGAAATGATTATTTACATGATTATATGACGGAGATACCTGAATCGATTGAAAAAGAGATAGTTAAAATATTTAATTTGAGAGAGGGAAAGAGAATAGTTGTAGATGAATATTTTATTGAAAATACTTGTAGAATGTTTGGAGAAATAGCTAAAAGACTTGAGAAGTCTTATTGGGAATATAAAAATAAAACTTTTGAAAAATAGAGGGGAAAACATGTTGATTATTGTAAGAGGGGCAGGAGATTTAGCAACAGGAGTTATCTATAGATTATACAAAAGTGGATTTAAGATTTTAGCATTAGAAGCAGAGAAACCAAGTGCAATAAGGCGTAGCGTTGCATTTTCAGAGTGTATCTACACTATAGAGCAAAATATAGAAGGTGTAAAAGCAAAAAAAGTAAATAATTTAAAAGAGATAGAAGAGTGTTGGCAAAAAAAAGAGATTCCAATAGTAGTTGATCCTAAAGCTCAATATATAGATATTTTAAAACCTGATATTGTTGTAGATGCAATAATTGCTAAAAAAAATTATGGAACAAATATAAAAATGGCTCCAATTACTATAGCTTTAGGCCCAGGATTTATAGCTGGAAAAGATGTTAATATTGTTATAGAAACAATGAGAGGTCATAATTTAGGTAGACTGATATTTGAAGGGGAAGCCTTAGCTAATACAGGTGAGCCGGGAGAGATAGGTGGAGTTACTAAAGAAAGGGTAATCTATTCGAATAATGAAGGAACTTTTAAAGCTATAAAAAAAATAGGAGACTCTATAAAGAAGGATGAAATTTTAGGATATGTAGAGAATACTCCAATTTATGCAACGATAGATGGATTGTTAAGAGGAATAATTTCAGATGGATATGTTGTTAAATCCAAATTTAAAATAGCTGATATAGACCCTAGATTGAATCAATATGATAATTGTTTTACAATATCGGATAAAGCCAGAAGTTTAGGTGGCTCTGTACTTGAAGGAATTTTAAGTGAGCTTCAAAAAATGGGAGGAAAAAATGGATCTAAGTATTTTGGAGAAGATTTTTGAAATTGTTAAAGAAGGAAAAAAAGTAGCATTGATAACCTTAACGAGATCGAGTGGATCAACACCTAGAAAAGAGGGGACTTTAATGGGCGTTTGGAATGAAGATTTTATAGGAACTATTGGTGGAGGTTTAGTAGAGTATAGAGTTATAAATGATGCTAGAAAAGCTATTAAAAATAATCAAAATATAGATTTTAAATACGATCTAACAAAAGAAGCTGAACTAGGTATGAGTTGTGGTGGAACTGTGGAAGGATATATAAAGGTCATAAATCCTAAAAATAGAATTGTAATTGTCGGAGCTGGACATATAGGTCAAAAATTATATAATCTTTTAGATGGATCGGATTTTGAAAAAATCATTTTAGATGATAGAGAAGAGTATAAAAATCATTTCTCAGATATATTGATAGGAGATTACGAAAAACTAATAGATAGTCTTCCAGAAAATGAAAATACTTATTTTATAATTGTAACAAAAGGGCATGTAACAGATCAAAAATCATTAGAAGCTGCCTTAAAGAAAAAAAGTAGATATATTGGAATGGTTGGAAGTAGAAAAAAAGTAATTGAAATAAAAAAGAGTATTGCTGAAAAAGGTATTGAATTACAAGAGCAAAAATTGTACTCACCAATAGGCTTAAATGTGTCAGATGGAAGTCCATTTGAAATAGCGATAGAGATAATGGCAGAAATATTAAAAGTAAAAAACAATGGTGAATTGGTACATAGGAGGCTAAATAGTGTTAACGCATTTTAATAAAGATGGTAAAGCAATAATGGTTGATGTAACAGAAAAAAATGAAACTAAAAGAGTTGCTTTAACTAAAGGGAAGATTTCTATGAACAAGGAAACTTATCTTAAAGTAAAAGAGGGAACTATCCAAAAAGGTGATGTTTTAGGTGTTGCAAGAGTTGCTGGAATAATGGGAGCAAAAAAAACAAGTGATTTAATACCTATGTGTCATCCTTTATTTATAACTGGTGTAGAGATAGAATTTAATTTTTTTGATGATGAACTTACAATAGAGGTCGCTACAAGTGTAAAGACAGCAGGAAAAACAGGAGTAGAAATGGAGGCTTTAACAGCCACAACAACAGCGCTTTTAACAATATATGATATGTGTAAAGCTATGGACAAAACTATGGTAATCAAAGATGTAAGGTTATGTAAGAAGTCAGGTGGAAAATCAGGAGATTTTATAAATGAATAATTTTTTAAGTATTCTTGCATATTTAAGTACATTGTTGCTTCTTGGAGTTTTTGTAAAAAGTAAAGTGAAAATTTTTCAACAGTTATTTATTCCAGCATCTATAATTGGAGGCGTGATAGGTCTTATATTAGGATCAGATTTACTTGGAAAGTATTACACTATAATTCCAAAAGAATGGGAAGTTATAGTAAGAAGTGTTCCAGGAATTTTAATTATACCTATTTTGATTTCAATTCCTTTAGGTATGGAGTTTGGTAAAAAAACAAAGATTATGAAAAATACTATAAATACTGGTGGAATTTTATTTTTAGTAACTTTTACACAGTTATTGTTAGGTTATATTGTCAATTTTATATTTGATAAAGTTTTTAATATAAAGCTTTATAAAAGTTTTGGAGCAGAGCTAAATTCAGCTTTTGCAGGTGGACATGGAACTGCAGGAGTTGTAGCTAGAACTTTAAAAGAATTAGGAGCAGAATATTGGCAATTAGCACAAGGGGTAACTGTAACTTTAGCAACTTTTGGACTTGTATTAGGAATAATATTTGGTATATATCAAATTAAAATAAATAGTAATAAAATTTTGAAAACAGAAATTTTATCAGAGTATAAAAATGGATATATAAAAGAGAAAGATAAGCAACCTTCAATAGGAAAAGAAACAATGTTAAATACGACCGTAGACACTCTTGCTTATCATATTGCAATAATATTTGGAGTGTCGGGCATAGCAATAATTAGTTTAGATATCTTTAAATATTATAAAATCCCAGTTTTATCAAAAGTGACAGTTTGGTCATATGGAATGTTATTGATGTTTGGTATTTGGAAAATGTTTATAAAAAAAGGTATTGATTGGAGTATTGATTCAAAGGTAAAAAGTAGAATAACAGGAACTTTAACAGAGTTTGCTATAGTTTCAGCAGTTGTTAGTATTCCTATAAAAGCTGTAGCTAGTTATATATTTCCAATATTAATAGTATGTTTATTTGGTTTTTATATCACTTGGATATTAATTTATAAACTTTCGAAAAGATATTTTAAAAGTTATGAATTAGAAAGAAGTTTAGCTATGTTTGGAACGTCAACTGGAGTGTTTATAACAGGGTTATTATTATTGAGAATATGTGATCCAAAATTAGAAACACCTGTTTTACAAGACTACTCTTTAGGATTTTCAATAACAGCTTTATTGGGTCCTATTTTAATAGCGACGTGTATTCAGTTGAGTTTCATATATAATTATTTTTATCCAATTATACTTCTATCGGGATTAATAATTTTAACAGGTTTTAGTTTAGAATATTATAATAAAAGAGTGGATTAACCACTCTTTTTTTTTAGAGTTATGATATAATAAAAAGGATAAATTATTTAAAAAGGAGATTAGAAAATGGCTTTGCTAAGTGTTAACAATTTATATAAAGGCTTTTCAGGAGAGTCTTTATTAAGAGATATAACATTCTCTATAGATGAAAAAGATAGAATAGGAATAATAGGTGTCAATGGTGCAGGGAAATCAACTTTGATAAAAATGTTAATGGATATGGAGGATAGTGATCCAAATCCTGAAACAAATGAAAGAGGAATAATTTCTAAAAAAGGTAGTTTGAAAATTGGTTATCTTTCACAAAATATAAATTTAAATAAGGAAAACTCTATTTTTGATGAGCTTATGGGAGTTTTTTCAAATTTAAAAGCTGATTATGAGAGAATAAAAGAGCTTAATAATCTTATAGCAACAGACTTAGAAAACTTTGATAAACATATGGACGAATTAGCGCATTTAAGCAGTAGATATGAGCAAGAGGAAGGATATGCTATTGAGTATAAAGTTAAACAAATATTAATAGGATTAAGTATTCCAGAAGAGATGTGGAAGACGAAAATAGATGATCTTTCTGGTGGACAACAATCAAGAGTTGCCCTTGGAAAAATTTTGTTAGAGGAACCTGAACTATTGATATTAGATGAACCGACGAACCATCTAGATTTAGTAGCGATAGAATGGTTAGAGAAGTTTTTAAAAGATTATCCGAAAGCGTTTATAGTTATATCACATGATAGATATTTTTTAGATAATATAATAAATAGAGTTTTTGAAATTGAAGCAAAGACTTTAAAAACTTATAAAGGTAATTTCTCAGATTATATAATACAAAAAGAAGCATATTTATCAGGTGCAGTGAAATCCTTTGAAAAAGAGCAAGATAAAATAAAAAAGATGGAAGAGTTTGTAAGACGTTATAAGGCTGGTCAAAAATGTAAACAAGCAAGAGGAAGACAGAAGTTATTGGATAGAATGGAAAAAATGGATAATCCAATCATAGGTGTAAGAAAAATAAAACTTAAATTTGAAACTGAAAATGTAAGTGTAGATAAAGTATTGGAATTGAAAAAACTAACTATGAGTTATGAAGATAAACAGCTTTTCAACAATTTAGATTTAACAATCTATAGAGGAGATAGAGTTGGGATAATTGGAAAAAATGGTGTTGGAAAATCAACAATCTTAAGAATTGTTAACGGATTGGAAAAACCAAAAAGTGGAAGTGCTGAGATAGGTGAAAGAGTAAAAATAGGATACTATGACCAAAATCATCAAGGGTTAAAAATGGAAAATAGTATTTTAGAGGAGTTGCTTTATAACTTTAAATTAAGTGATGAAGAGGCTAGAGGTATAGCAGGAGGATTTTTATTCTCTACAGATGATGTAGATAAAAAAATAAAGTCACTTTCTGGTGGAGAGAAAGCTAGGGTTGCTTTCATGAAACTTATATTATCAAAGCCTAATTTTTTAATATTAGATGAACCAACAAACCATTTAGATATTTATTCGAGAGAGATTTTAGAAGAAGCTTTAGAAGATTATGATGGAACTATTATAGTTGTCTCTCATGATAGATATTTCTTAGAGAATGTTGTAAATAGTATTTATGAAGTAAATAAGGATGGAGCAACTTTATTCAAAGGTGACTACGAAAGTTATATGTCTCAAAAAGATAATGTCAAAATAAAGGACGAATCTGCTGGTTTAAACTATGAAGAGCAAAAAAAGAATAGAAATAAAATTTCTAATTTAGAAAAGAAATATAAAAGATTAGAAGAGGAAATAGAGAGGTTAGAAAGTGAAAAAATAGCTTTGGAAAAAAGTTATGAAATAGCCGGTAAAACCAATGATTTAGACGAGTTAATGAAAATTCAAGAGCAGTTAGATAAGAAGGATGAAAAGATTTTAGAGGCTATGGAAAACTGGGATGAAACAGCACTTGAATTAGAAGAATTGAAAAAATAGTTGTAAAAAAATAAAGATGTGATAAAATTATCTTTGACTTTTTGCAATAAAGCTATTATAATACTAAAGTTAAATATTATTTAAAAATAATAAATAAAAAAATTCAGAGGAAGGAGGGTAAAATGCCTACTTTAAGTCAATTAGTAAAAAAAGGAAGACAAACTCTAGAAGAGAGTAAAAAATCACCAGCATT
>JBOFRT010000415.1:0-1049 GCA_051651165.1 Cetobacterium sp. | reverse complement strand
ACGGTGAACCTGGACAAAACGTTGATATCTCTCTTAACGATAAAAACTTGAATGGTTTCAAGAAAAACATCTCTCTTTTTCATGAAAAAAGTGATTCAAATATTTTAAATGTTTCTTTAAAAAATACAAATGATGATGGAGCAAATACAAAACTAAATGAAAAAGGGGAATATAAATATTCTTTTGATACTGAACTTACAGTTCCTAAGAGTGCATCAATTGGAAACTATTCTGGAACTTTAACTATGAAAGTTAAGTTTAAATAGCCCATTTATAATCTTAAAAATTATTAACACTTTTATCTTTAACTACTGCTGTAGCAGCTTTTGGAAGTAGCAATCCTGATTCTGCTAATATGAATGTTAATGCTACTATCATGGAAACTTTAACTGTTAAAATTGATCAACATGCTGAATTTGGAAAAATTGCTAAAGGAACTTCTGGAAATATTGCTATCGGAAAATTTTCTGTAAAAGAACAAGGACTTAATCAAGCTAAAATTACGATTTCTGGATTAACAAATGACGGTAAATTAGCTCTAAAAAATATAAGCGGATCAACTGTTTAGGCAAACATTGATCACACAGAAGAAACTATATCTCTTCGGCAAGATGAATTTGTTTCTGCCAAACCAATTAAGTTTACTTTAGACATCCCAAGTAATCAGCAAACTGGAGTATACAGCGGAAATGTTACAATTCAAGCAAGATATAATTAAAAAACTGAGGAGATTATCCTCAGTTTTTTTATGCTACAGAAACCTCTACTTTTTCATTTTTCTTAGGTAATACCAGGTTCATCACAACTGCTAAAGTTCCAGCTACAACAAATCCTGAATCTGTAAATATATATCTTATACTTTCAGGGAATGCTTCAATCACTCCTGGAACTAATCCTATTCCATATCCTAGTCCCAACGAAACTGCTAATATAACTGCATTTCTTCCTTCTAATGGTTCTTGGTTTATAAGATTTATTCCACTAATTGAAATCATAGAAAAAATCATTACTAAACTTCCACCTATAACACTTTGAGGAACTAATGTAAA
>JBOFRT010000414.1:0-1230 GCA_051651165.1 Cetobacterium sp. | reverse complement strand
AAACAGATTGCTAATATAAAATTAGATTTTAGACAAAATTATATTTCTACAAGAAATATGGCTTACTCTATCGAAATTGATGCAGCTGTTAAAGATGACACTACCCCTTTAGAGGTTAATAAACTCGTAGAACCATGGTTAGAAGAAAAACTAAAAGAATGGGGTCCTAATATAAAGTATTATCCATCTGGAATAATGAAAACATCTAAAGAAAATCAAGATGCATTATTTGCACAAGTTCCTTTTGCAGTACTTATGATGTTTGTTTTAGTTGTAGGACAATTCAACTCTCTAAAAAAAGGATTAACTATAATGCTTGTTATTCCATTATCTCTTTTAGGAATTGCTATTGGTCTTCTAATTACAAATACGCAACTAGGATTTATGGCTATGATTGGAATCATATCTTTAGCTGGAGTTGTTTTAAACCATGCAATTATTTTAGTTGATAAAATGACAATTGAAAAAGAAGAGTTAAAAAGAAGTGATCAAGATGCAATCGTATTTGGATGTCAATCTAGACTTAGACCTATATTTTTAACTGTTGCAACTACTTTAGTTGGACTTATGCCTCTATACTTTTTCGGTGGGCCGCTTTTTCAACCATTAGCCGTTGTATTAATCTTTGGTTTAGCAACAGATACAGTTTTAGCTCTAGGGGTTATTCCAGTTATTTATGCAACTTTCTATAAAGTTAATTTTAAAAATTATGAATATGATGAACATAAATTAATTATAAAATAAAACTAATTTATAAAAAAGAGAAATTAAAAAAGGTACCAAAGTACCTTTTTTAATCATTTCTTTTTATTGAAAAACTTATCATAACTAAATTTATACCGCTAAATAAAATATACCAAGCTATACATAAGAAAATGAACTGTTGTGATATAAATGGAACTACTGTTAATAAAATTCCAAATAAGACATCTATTAATCCACTACTAAAAGTTACACTAGATAATCCTGGAAAAATATTTTTATGAAATAAACTATTAAATACAACAAATATTCCTTTTAATAACATAATGAATCCAATATAAATTATTATAAAAATTTGACTTGAAAATGGAGTTATTAAAAGCGATAGCGCTGCTATAATTTCTAAAATACTTAAAAGTATAAATAAACTCCAATGAACATTTGGATTTTTGATTAACTGAATTCCTTTTACTAAATTCTTAACTCCATTCATAAAGAAAAATATAGCTAAAATTTCAATTAAATAAA
>JBOFRT010000413.1:0-1489 GCA_051651165.1 Cetobacterium sp. | reverse complement strand
GACAATTAGTAGAAAGATTAAAAAATATAGATATTCCAAAATTAGATTTTAAAAATTTAAATGATAATATAGAAAAAAGAATAGCTTATTATGGAAAATATCCAGATCCAAAGTATTTTATAAATATTGGTGGAAATTTGGTTTCTTCAAAATTAGAAAAATATTATGAAAGTTTAGAAGTTCCTACTTTAACTATGTTAAATATTAAACAGATAGCTCTTGCTAATGGAATTTCTAATGCTAAAAATTCAAAACAATTATATGAAAACTCTCAAAATCTTATATTTTATTTTGAGATTATATTTATTTTTTATATATATATTTTTACATCTATTGAACTAAAATCTTGTTTTAATGTGAAAAAAGTGTTATTATATATCGAAAAACATACACAGGGGGATAAATAATAAATGAACAAAAGAATCATACTACTAGCAGCATCACTACTAGTTTTAAGTCAAGCAACACTATCAAAGGAACGTACTTTTTTAACAAAGGCCAATGGGTATTCTGGTGAAATAAAGTTAGAGGTTATAGCAGAGGGACAAGAAGTGAAAGATATAAAAGTTGTATCACACAATGAAACAGTTCCTGTTATGACAAGAGCGTTTCCTATGCTAAAAGAGAGAATTTTAGAGGCTCAATCACCAATAGTAGATAGTGTTTCTGGAGCAACACATACATCTACAGCTATAAAAAGAGCAGTAAATGATGTTTATAAACAACTAGGAAAAGATTATGGAAGAATTACAGCAAGAACAAAAGGACCTGAGTTACCAGTTGCCTATTTAGAGCCTGTATCTACAGATCTCGTAATTGTGGGAGGAGGACCAGCTGGATTAGCAGCAGCTATATCAGCAAAAGAGCAGGGTCTAAAAAATGTAATTTTAATTGAAAAAATGGATATGCTAAGTGGTAATGGAAAGTTTGATATGAACTTCTATGATTTAATAAATTCAGAGGCTCAAAAAGCTAATGGAATGAATGATACAGTAGAAAGTTTAATAAAGGACAACACAAATCCAATGGATACACCAGAACGTACAAGAACTCAAGCTGAAGGAGCTTTTGTTTTAGATAAATGGTTAAGAGAGATTGGGATTAAATTAAATTATCATTATGGAAAAAGAGGGCACATGGCTGAAAAGAATGTGTATGCTGGTGAAGTTATACAGGATAAAATGGAAGCTAGAGCAAAAGAGTTAGGAGTAGATATTCGTACTTCAACAAAAGGTTTAGATTTAATTATAAATAACGGTGTTGCAACAGGAGTAAAAGTTCAAAATAAAAATAATTTTTATGATATAAATGCAAAAGCTGTAGTAGTTGCAACAGGTGGATTCTCAGCTAATCCAGAGTTATTGGCAAAATATGCTCCAGGAACAGAGAAATTACAGCACTCAAATCAAATTAGTGCTACAGGAGATTTAATTCCAGTATTTGAAAAAAATAATATTCAATTAGCTAATTTAGAAGTAATGAATCTGAT
>JBOFRT010000412.1:0-1128 GCA_051651165.1 Cetobacterium sp. | reverse complement strand
TTTATTGATTTTTTTAATCTCTTTAAATTCTTTTTACTATAGAATGGATCTGTATCAACTTCAAAAGGAATTTTTCTTTCTCTAGCTAATTTCTTAGCAAAAATAGTAAAAGCTATGTTTAAAGGTATTCCTATTTCTTTACAAATTTTATCAAGCTCTTTTTTTAACTTTTTGTCTATTTTAAACTTAATTGTAGATTGAGACATACTATCATCTCCTTAAAATATTTATAAATAATTATAGATTCTAACTGAATAAAAAAATAGAGGGCAACCATCACAAATCCCTCTATTTCACTACTAAATCACCTTTGAATAACTTTAAAACTTTCAATCATTTCATTTAAAAATTAAAAAACTTCTTTAAAATAAATTAATCTACTAACATTTAAATCTATTTCCTCAACATAATAGTTAGACAAAACAACTTCACGATTTGTTAAAACTTTTTAAAAATTCCTCCTTTTAAAAATTAAAACATCTTTGAAACTGTGTGATGGCTATTTTAACTACTTTAAATATTTTTCTATCTTCTAACTATTATTATAATTTTTAGACGTTTATTTTTTTAAAAAAAGTTTTAATTTTTGGAGAAAATTATTTTGATATAAAAAGTCCACCCGGTGGACTTTTGGATTTTACAAAAGATAGAATAACTTCTAGCAAGAAATAACCACTTAACTCATTGCTTTCTCCCTCTGGTCGTAGCTGGGATAGTGCCAAAGTCCCTTATGATACGCTACCCTGTCAGTCGCTTAGTACTCCGCTCAAGAGTTAAAGATAGTTCTTGCCTTAATAGGAAAAGGGCTCGAAAGCTGTGGATGTATGACAGTTCAATTTGCAATACACGGATCTCTTCGCCCTTGAATTTTTAAGTCTTTCCCACCCTCCCCATTCTGCTATCTTCTTGGGGCATTCCCCTTTTAAAAGATAAAATAATAAAGATTTTTAAGTTAGAGTTTAGCAGCATGCTCAAAAGATAAAACCTCAGCTAAAAAAGCCTTTAAGAAAGGTTTTTAAGGACCAAATAGTTCTTGAGCAGCCAGTATTTAGCATAAATTTTTTAGAAAAAATCAAGGGCAAGCTTTGTGCTACGCACCCTTGATTTTTCAAAATTTTATGCTTGGCA
>JBOFRT010000411.1:0-17247 GCA_051651165.1 Cetobacterium sp. | reverse complement strand
AGCAACACAAGACATTACAAAGAAATGGACAAGTCGTCAAAGAGATTGGGGTCAAATTATATCGCAGCTTCAAATATATTTTGAAGGAAGAATTTAAATTTAAGCGTATGAAAGTATAAAATTAATAAAGTGGATTATTCTTCCACTTTATTAAGATTTCTCTAAAATATATAAAAATGGATATTTAAAAAGGGATGACTAAAAAAAATCATCCCTAAAAAATATAAAATATTACTCTAAATTTTTTAGAGTTTACACAAAATTTGAAGAAGCCTCATAAATTGTAGTATAATATTTTTCATGAGGCTCTCCTTATGTTGGTAGATTTGTTTGGTACAAATATTTCACCATAAGGAGAAGTCTCATTTTTAATTTTTTGGAAAATTTACCTACAAATATTTTACTCTATCCCAGTTTCTCTAGCAATTTCTCTTAAAGATTTTCCTTGAATAGAATACATAGTTTTGATATTATATTTATTGATCATTGGCAACATCCTTTATACACCCCTTAATAATTAGATTTGGTCGTCTAACTTATTAAAGTGTTATTTTGGTTATTTGTCAATGGTCTCTTTTTTTATGCTAAGTGTTGCTTTTTTAAGTTGCATTTCTGCTGTCTTTTTATATTACCATAAACAGTAACTGTGGGATTTTGCTTTTCTACAAAGTAAAATGCTAGATTAACTTTAATAGAATTTGTTAGCTAAATCTTAGTTTTTACAATTTTTAAGGACAATTTCAAAAAATTATAATTTCCTAAATAATAAAAAAAGCTACTCCCTAACGAGTAGCCATTGATTTTGTTGAGAAAAATGCAAATTTGGTACCAAAGGACAAAAAAACCGACGCGAGGCCACTTTAATTTTAACTTTCGTATCTCATTTCTATTTTTGTATTCTTTAATAATCTATTTAAACCTATTGATGTTACTTAAAACAAACCTCTTCAGTGTATTTAATAGCTTTGTTTTACTATCCATCTTTATTTTGCTTTAGTTTTTCCTATTGCTTTTTCTATTTTAATCTTTCCTCCAAATTCACATTCACATGTACAATTTTCTATAAGTCCATTTTTTCCACAAATAGAAACTTGAGTTGCTCCATGGCTCCAAGGACCTTTAATTTTCACATTACAGCCTCGTGGTGGGCTAAATACATTGCACATTTTAAACGAATTTATATTTACATTTTCTTTAAAATCTTCTATAGTTGCTACTTTTTTCCCATTTTCTTTTAATATATTTTGAGACGTTACTACCAATTTAGATGGTTCTGCTCCTTTGTCACACCTTAAAATAACTCCATCCAGTACAATTTTTTGGCTAGGATTTCCGTCTTCTATTTTTTCAACTAAAGGAATATTTAGTTTTAAAATATTGTTATTAAAATTTGTTATAGGATGATAGCAAAAATTAGGTTCATTTTTATCTTTTTCATTAAATTTTAATGCTCCTAACTTTTTATTCTCATCTCTTTCAGTTTCCATTATAAAATATTTATCTGAAAATAAATTTAACTCTTCTTGAATTTCTTCTTTATATGGAAATTTAGAAATACTTTTATCAACATATTTTTTTATATTTTCTTGTTTTACTTCTTCTTTAGTTAATTTAAATTTTTCAGGAAATTTAAGCTCTGTATAATCTATTTGCTCATCAACTTCTGTCTTTAAACTTTTATTCTCATTATAATTTTCAACTGCTTTAGCCATAGCTGTAACTATATAATTTGAATTTATATTTTCTGTTAAATTATCTCCTATTAAAAATGGATAAAATCTATATTCGTTATTAAAAGGAATTTTTTTGTTTTTGATATGTTTTACATTATTTACTACTATTTTTTCTTTTTGATAAGTAGCCCTTGAGTCTATTTCAAAATTTTTATGATAGTTGCTTTCAACATGTAATATTTTTTCCAATTCATTTTCTTTTGTAACTATAAATTTATTTTCTTGATTAACATCTAAATAGTAAAAATCTGAATTTATTAATTTAAAGTTTTCTTGATTTAAAGTTTTATTTTGGAAAAAATAATAAAATTCCAATAATTTAAATATTGCAATTGCTTCTTTTATATCATTTGTAAAAGTATTACCATCACTTTTAGCAGATGATAAAAAATCAAATATTTCTTTTTCAGCTACATATTCCTTTCCATACATAAAAACATTTGTTTTAATAACACATTTAGAAAATTTCTTATTATTAAAAATAAATACAATTTTTGTGAGTATATTATTCTGATTATATTTCAATGAAATTATATTTTCCTCATCTTCAATTTCAATATTATTTTCAAAAAATAATATTAAGAATCTATATAATGGTGGCAATTCGTAATCTTTATATTTATTTATTTTAATTTCATCTGTTACAAAGCTAATCCCTTTATTTTCTTTCAAATATCCTATATCCTTTATTTTTTCTAATAATTTTTTTAGTCGAATTTTTTCAAAAATAAAAATAAGTCCATAAATAACTGCTGCAATCAGTGCAAATTCAAATAAGCACAATAAATAACCGCTTGCAGTAATTCCAGCAAATAGACCTTTTGAACTAATTTTTAAAACTCCAAGTATTGTTCTTGCTGAAACTGAAAATCGTATTATATTTAAAGCTAACGGACTAACAAAAGCAAAAGAAGCACTTTTTAAGAAAAAAGTTGTATCACCAAAAACTAAGTTATAAAATTTATTTGTTCCTACGTCAACAACACTTGTATTAAAAGACTCTTTACTCATTCTATTATCAAACATCTCTAAGTCATCTAAATCAAAATTAATAATATTTTCAGTGGTTTTGAAGTTATTATAGTCGTCTATAAAAATTTTATTAGGCTTTTCTAATAAATTTGATATGAAAAAAGCGAGTTCTCCTCCAGCTCCAAATCCCGTAAATATTACATCTTTTTCTTTTATTATATCGCTTAATTCATTTAAAAGAGCTTGAACATTCTTTGAAGTAAGATGTTCTTCATTTTTTATTTCAACTTTTACCCCTTTTAAAATATTGTCTAATATAATTGTTAATATTTGATTTATCTCTTCAGTTATAACTCCTCTTTCAATAATTTTTTTAATCAACTCATCTTCTTTAAAATTATTAAAAACTATCACGAAAGTTTCAGAATTTTGTAAAATTAACATTCTTAAATCACTCTTTCTAATACAGATAGAATGTAGTATATTTGCTTTTTCTAATTTTATATTATTTATTAACTCTAAACTCATATATAATTCTTCAAATAAATTAATATAAAATAATATATCTAATAAATTACCAGCCTTTTCAAATAAATTGCTAACTTTTTGAAATGTCTTACTATACTTAAGAGTAATCGATTTTAAAATTTTTTGAAATTCACGCCAAAATTTTGCCTCAGAATGAGTTTCCATATATTTTAATGAATTTTTATCTATAGGGATTTTTAATTTTTTTAAAATTTTTATTAACTCATCTCTTTTAAAATTCTTAAAAACATTTTCAGGAGTATTATTTTCTGGAATAATTGATGCTGTTACTACTAATTGTGTCAAGGAGTCCTTATAAAGCTCCCATATTCCATCTTTCAAATTATTTAAGTCATCATTTAGATTATTTTCTTCTTCTTTCAAAATTTCTGACGTACCATCTCCTAAAATTGTAAGGTTCTCTTCGTCTCTTAGATCTTTTTTTTCTTTTAAATCAGAAGAATAAGCTATTATTTTTTTTAACAATTCTCTTCTTGAACTTGTCTTTTTGTCTGGATAAAATTGATTGAATACATTGAGAAAAAAGTCCAAAGTTATTCCAAAATTATCATCTGCATATATGACTTCCCATTCTTTCAAAAAGTTATTGTTTTCATTGTCTAAGTAATCAAATATAATAGGTGCATCTTCTAAAAGCTTCAAATTATCTTTATATATTTTTTTACCTGATTTTTTCGCTTCATCTTCTGACATTTCTAATATGAATGTTCCATCTTCGTTTATAGTTGTATCTATAAAGACTTCGTTTATTAATTTTTTAATATATTTTTCATGGTTTTTATCTTCTTTATTTTTAAAGTCATCTCCATGCAATAATGAATAAATTGTATGATTTACTTCTTTTTCACTTTTTGATTCAGGATCATAAATTATATTTTTTAAATTGGCATATTCCATTTTTAAATTAGTTAAATTACAAAATGTTAATAACTCTTTATCTGTTACACTCATAATTTTGGCTCTCCTTTACACACTTATTCGAAAACTTCATCTAAATTATTGTATTCTTTCGCCTTTACCTTCCCTTGTAATAAAGCGTTTGATTTTATATATTTAGGAGTATAAATACTTTCTGATAATAAAATTCCTCCTTTTATCTCAGGATACTTGTTTAATCCGTGCATACCACTAAAAATTCCTTTGTTTATTTGAGAAATATATTTTTCATTTATGGTATAATTTTCTCCAATTGTATCAATAACATTCTTTCTAATATTATCCTTAGTGCCTTCTAAAAATAATTTACTTAAATCATCTTTTAATTTTTTATTATTAAGATATTCTTTACTTATAACTCTTTCATCAACAATTGCCATCCTTAAACTTACATAATCAAACATATTTTCAGCTTTCAAATATTGAATAAATTCGTAAATTTGTTTACGATAGTATTCTCTATCAGCTTCACTTTCCACTCTTCCAAATATGTAAATTCCTCCTGATATTTCAATCTCATTTCTAGTTAATATTTTCTGTATATCTTCTTCTGTCATCGTATGACTAAATTTTTCTTTTTTTAATAGATCTCTAGTTAATTTCATTTCTAAAGCTGTTAAATAATTTTTGCCAAATAGCTTTTCAATTTCTTTTCCTATTAAGCTATTAAATTTCTCCTTTACCTCTACTCTCCATTGAGTATCTATTAAATCTTTATGCAAATTAAACATATGTTGCCCTAAAAAATAAATCGGTTTTGTTCGCATTGCAACTGTTGCCTCGTAAAAATCATCATCACCTTTTGGAGTATTAACATCATTACTCGGAATAATATACGCTGAATATCCTCCATTTACGGGTCTTAAAGCATATATTTCAAAGTCTTCTTTATACTTTTCTCTCAAATATGCTTTCATTTTTTTTGTTACAGTTTTTTTAGTATCATAAACATTTCGCATATAAGCGTTTCCTAGTAATAATATTAAAATTATCCCACACAATATCTCAATATAGATATTTCTCTTTTTATTCATCCTCACCCTCATATAACTGCTCATATTTTTTTATTGCTTTTTCCATACTTTTTATAAAACTACTCTTTAAAAGTTCTTTTTTCTTTTTTTCTTTAAAATTTTCACAAACATCAAGTTTCATATGCTGAATTATTTTTGAAAACTTGTGTTCTTTTTCTTTTTTTGTTTCTATAGTGATTTTTTCTGGAAAAATATTTAGAGATTGAATTTTTTTCATAGCAAATAATGCAACTTTCATTTTCATTATTTCTATCACCTAAGATAAGCTCAAAATAATTTTTTTTGAGTATATTTCCCCAGCATCTAAAGCTACTTCAAATAAAAAAGAGATTAATTTTCCTTCTTGAAACAAAACTTCCCCTTGAAAAGAGGTTAATAAATTAAAAACTTGAGCTGGAGTAATTCCAAGTTCTGTTCTTAGTTTACTTTTTAAAGAAACAAAATCATATGTTGAAGCAATCTGCCCTTTTATTTTCTGAATTAGAATTTCTCCTCTTTCTTCTATAAACTCTTTTTCAATATCAAAATCTATCTCTGGGATATTTAATAACTCGTAAAATTTATACTCTTTAATTTCTTGTTTTTGACTGTATGCTAAAAGTAAAAAAGGTATATATAAATAATTTTTTAAAATAAAATTTAAACTCTGCTCATTTCTAAAATATTTATCTAAAGACATTATGAAATCAATTTGATCTAAATCTCCATTTAATAAATTTTCTTTATATTTTAAATCCCATTTTTTTATAATTTCATTAGTATTTAACATATCTCCCGTTGCCAAATCAAATATTTGATGATAGAAAGGTGAATCTAAATTTAAATAACTTGTATCTTCAGCTAAATCCAAAATATCTAATCTATTTTCTATCTTAGAAACTGATAATTTTATTTCTTCTATCTTATTTTCATTTTCAATTCTTAAAAGTTTCATTCATGTCCTCCTAAATTACTTGCCTAAAGAAATATTATCCGCTTTTACACCAAAAGACGAAACTTTAACTGTTGATACTTTTCCACTTTCATTTTTTTCATCATAAGATATTTCTTGCTTTGTTGTTCTTATTCTTAAGTTATCTGTAGCTATATCTGTTTTATTTTTAGAAGAAATTATTGTAGTATCTTCTGAAACTACATTTATTTCTGAATTGGACTTAACATTAAACTCTTCTTTTGTTTCAATTGTATTTATCCTATTTTTTATGCTTAATGTATCTAAATCTATATCTAATATAAATTCTATTTTCTTATTTTGTTCTATCGTGAAATTTCTAACAGTTGGATTACTAAATCTGCCATTTCCCTTACTGTTTATACATTCTGATACATAGCTTTCTATCTCCTCTTCTGTTGGATAATAAACTGTTACCCTATCATTTACCTCTGGAGTACAAAACAACCCTGTATTAGTCTGTGAATATGGTGTAGCATATGGAAAGTTAAATCTTCCTTTTATATCTGAATAAGCTTTCTTAGGGATAGATTTAAATCCATATTTAATCATTGCTGTCTTTTTTAATCCTTCACTCAGGTTAACTGTCATTTTAGCTATTCCATCTTCTGCAAAAACTTTTTCTACTGTTCCTTCAATTACTTTTCCTGCTATATTTTTATTAGTTATATATGGATATTTATACATTCCTTGAATCATAGATACTTTACTACTAGTCAAACTATTTCTTAACTCTATTTCTCCACTATGTATATTCAAAGAGACTCTTTCTTCTTTCTTCATATCAGTCCACAAAACTACTTCATCACCACAAAGTAATACATTTTGTGAATTAAATAAGTACCCAATCTCTCCGTATTCATTTTTACTTATTTGCCATAAATTATCTGATACTTCAATCGTTTTATCTTGGTTAGTTCCATTATTTAATCCAATTGCGATACCTCTATTTGCTAAAGTATAAACACCAACTCCCGCATGAGAAGCTACTCTAATTATAAAAGCCCAATCACTTTCATTATATTGTATTATAGGTTTTCCAATTTTTATTGATTTTAAAACATCATTAAATATAAAATTAACTTGTTTATACTCTGATGCCACATCTTGTAATATATCTAATAAAGTTAAATCCACATTCTGATATGCTCTAAACTTATTCTCTCTATCTAATTCTTTAGTTACTGATAGAGCCTCTATTTCTATTTTATGACCTTCAGAGCCATAATTACCTATATTAAATAATTCTATTTGCCCTGTAAAAAACATAGTTTCTACTTCATCTTTTAAAAGTTTAATCTCTATTTTAGGGTGTACTTCATTCTTTAAAGCTGAATACATAATATTCCGATTTTTATGATTTTCAAAGATTAATTTTAACTTGATATGTGTATTAGCTTCAAAAGTAAGTTTTAAAGAATCTATTTCATAATTATCTATAATAGTATCCTCTATTTTTACAATAAAATCTGAATGATCATACATATGTTTATATATATTAAACTGGTCTTTACTCTTCAACTTTATCTCCTTTGTTATTGATTTATTTTTCAATTATTTTCTTATAGTTAGTGTGAATAAATTGTATGATATACCAAAATTTCTTGAGTTCTATCATCTCGTACTTTTCCTAAATTTGCATATTCCATTTTTAAGTTTGTTAAGTTACAAAAGGTTAATAGTTCTTTATCTGTTATATTCATTTTCTTATCCTTTCTTACCATTTTTCTTCATCAAAGTAAACGTCTTCAATAGTTTCAACACCATTATAATTTTTAGGAAGTCTTTTTAATTTTATTAGATCATCCTTAATATTTCTACTTTTAATATATTTTTCTCCTTTTATTCCAGAGCCTAACACCATATTTCTTCCTGTATACTTATCTATACCTATTGGTCTTTCTCCAAATAAATCAGATTTTTTTATGTTAGCTAATTTTTGTTGTTTATACTCTTCAGAAGTTTTTTCATATGAATCGTTATATTTTTTTATAAGTTCTTTTCTTTTTTTTCTGTATTCCTCTTTAGTTTTACTAGTATCTTGAGAATAAAGCTCTAGAAATTCTTCTTTTGAAAAATCTTTTGCTAAAAATCTTTCGTCTACGATAGCTATTCCAATGTAAGCATAATCAAACATATTTTCAGCTTTCAAATATTGAATAAATTCGTAAATTTGTTTACGATAATATTCTCTATCTTCTTCTGTTTCCACCCTTCCAAATATGTAAATTCCTCCCGATATTTCAATCTCATTTCTAGTTAATATTTTCTGTATATCTTCTTCTGTCATCGTATGACTAAATTTTTCTTTTTTTAATAGATCTCTAGTTAATTTCATTTCTAAAGCTATTAAATAATTTTTGCCAAATAGCTTTTCAATTTCTTTTCCAATCAAGCTATTAAATTTTTCCTTTACCTCTACTCTCCATTGAGTATCTATTAAACCTTTATGCAAATTAAACATATGTTGCCCTAAAAAATAAATCGGTTTTGTTCGCATTGCAACTGTTGCCTCATAAAAATCATCATCACCTTTTGGAGTGTTAACATCATTACTCGGAATAATGTACGCTGAATATCCTCCATTTACAGGTCTTAAAGCATATATTTCAAAGTCTTCTTTATACTTTTCTTTCAAATATGCTTTCATTTTTTTTGTTACAGTTTTTTTAGTATCATAAACATTTCGCATATAAGCGTTTCCTAATAATAATATTAAAATTATCGCACACAATATCTCAATATAGATATTTCTCTTTTTATTCATCCTCACCCTCATATAACTAATATCTTATCATTAAAAATAAAACTAAACCTATTATCAATTATATTTCTTAATAGATATATTTATTCTCATCTATACTTTAAATATTTTTAATTATCAATTATATTTTTATTTTCTGAGTTTAATTTTTGTTTAAATACAACCATGAATTTTCCATTCCCATCTTCTCTGCTAGCCCTCTCTTTGAAAGTATGCACAAATATATTTTCGAAATAAAAAATATCAGGTAAATTATTTTTTCCAATTCTTTCTATTATAATATTTCTATAATCATTCATTTTAAAAGAATTACACCACTTTCTTAGTCCTTTTAAATTATCTCTATTACTTTTAAAAATATCGTCTAAACTAGAAATTTTTATTCCATCAAACTTACTAGCTATTAACTCAGCTGTTTTTGTTGATATTTCATTATTTTTTTCTTTCCATGAATCTTGAATATTTATCAAATTTTTCACAAAATCTATTTTTTCCAACTCATCTTGTTGAATTTCTCCAATAATTTTTCCAACTAAGTGTATTTCAACTCTTTTTAGTGTGTTAGCATTCCCCTCTTTTTCTTTAGGTAAATAATTTATTTCACACATTTTAATTTCATCTGAACTTAACACAATTTTTTCATTACTCTCATTTTCATCAAGAACATATAATCTAAATCTCATTTTTTCCCTCCATAAAATTCTTTTATTTCTAAAGTTTTACTCCAATTTTTATCATTTAAAGCTAATATTGATGTAGAGGTTTTCCTTATATCATAAAGCCATTTTTCAGTACCATAACACAAATTATTACAAATTTTATTATTCCATAGTCTATTATACCAAGTTTGATTGGCTAAAGAGTATTCTAATAAATTATTTTCATCTACAAATCTTCTCATAACTTCTTTTTTTAATATAATTATATTTATCTTTTCTATAGGTATTCTTTTAAAAACTAGCTCTAATAAGTTTTTTATAATAACAGTAGCTCTAACTTTGTTATCAAAGTTTTTTAACTCCTGGATATAGTCAGATATAAAAATAATATCTTGATATCTATATTTTTTCTGAATTTTCTTTATTTTTATATTTTTTTCTAAACTTTCAAAAAGCATTAAATTTTCAATTAAAATTATATATGTTCGAATTTGTTCTTTAGATCCAAGTAACTTTATAGAATTTAAAAATTCAAAGCATTTATTCAGTAATAGTTGACTTATTTTTTCTAATTCCAAATTAAAATCTAATGATAATCTAATTAAATTTCTATTTTGTTTTTCAAATAATTTAACTTCACCAAAACGAGCATCTAAAATATATAAAATTTTAAGACACTCTATTATTATTAAATGATATTTATTTTCATAATATGGTGAATTTACTCTCATAATTTCTCTTTCATATAAATTAAGTTTTAAATTTTTAGAATAGCTATAGTAATCTCTATTCAACTCTGTATTTGCTCTTTTTAATATTTTTTCAAGTCTTTCTTTTTTAACATACCTCAGAGGTATTGTTTCTAATACTTCTGCTTTAAAGCTAGGATATAGGTTCTTATAAGTTAAATTGTCTATATCTTCTAATAATCTATTAATTACAGCTATCTGCTCATAATACTTCTTATAAAAATCATTTTTCTCTTGAAAAAACTCTTTGGCCAGTATTTTTTCAAATAATATTCTATCTACAATCATTTTTCACCTCTAATATATTGAAATCTCTCCAATTTTCATTGTAATGGGATAACCTATAACTCCAAAATGAGTTTCCCAAAATACATCTATGTCTAGGCCAATTGGAAAAAATATTTTTTTAATAATTTTAAATTTTTTTCTATTTTCTATTTTAGAATAATTAAGATACAGTATTAAGTTTTTTTGGGAAGAAACATTATCGTAAATAATCGAATCAGGAAATATTAATTTTATAATTTTCTTAAATGAATCTATCATATTCAAACTATTGTACATCTCATATAAAAGATCTGCTACCATATGTTGCTCGTATCCCTTAAATAATAAGATGTTCTCCTTTAAATCTGTTCCTAAATCTCCATTTTTAATTCCTTCAATAATTTCTTTTACATATATATCTTTCTTATTTTGTCCAACATATAAATCAACCTCTCCTAATACATGAAAATTGATATTAATAAACTTATCAATTAGATTCACATCATTAGAATAGTTGTCTGGAGTTAATATATCTTGAACCTCTTTTGAGAACCTATAGTATGGATTTATTTCAATCTTTTCATTGTTTTTAAGGTCATTCATTGAATTATCATTTAATTCCAAATAGGGTGAAATTTTTTCAGCAACTTTAAAAGAAATATTTTCATCAGCAACTTCATAATAACTAGTTAGAGGAAACCATATAAAAGAATAATTCTTTTTCATACAAGCTCTCCTATACATTTATATTCTGGAAAATATATTTGTATTTCTGATATTACAAAACTTAAAATATCGACTGTAAACTCATCTTTTTTTAGCTTTTTAAGTTTTATTTTTAAAATTTTTTGATGTCCTTTTAATCTAAACTCGTCTAAAATAAAAGTATTAACATCATATCCTATATAGTTCTCTGTTTCTTTTTCTATTACTGTTGCAGTTATAAATGAGAAGTATTCCTTAAATATAGAGAAACTATTTAAAATTCTTTCCAATTCACTTATAGTTCTAATTCTTAAATCTTTTTCTAGTTTTAATTTATTAATAAAATGAAGTTCCATTTTATTATTAAAACTTTTATAATTTAATTTTTTTAATTTCTCTTCTTCTATCTCTTGAATTTCCCATATTTTCCAGAGAATGTTTTTTTTATCTTCAGATATTATCATAATCTGTTCTTGACCTATCTTTTCAGCTAAGTACACATAACAATTTTCTATTGGACAAACATAGATATTCTTATTAGATGAAAAGTTAAGAATATTCTCTAAATGGATTCTATCTTTTGTAGGTCTAATAATACCTTCACCTAGAACTTCTTTTTCTTTTATATTCCAACAAAGTAATATATCATCATGCCAAATATTTTCAAGGGACTCCTTATCTATATCTATTTTTTCATTTCCATTTAAAAGAGATAGTAATTTTTCATCGTATTCTATTATTTGCAATATAAACATCTTTTTTAAATATGGATTCAATAGTGTTTTCCATTTTAAATTATTTAGATTAAATACCTCGTATAATTTTTTTACTTGTTCTTCGTATTTTAAATTAAGTATTAGCTTTAATTTTAATTGGAATGTCTCTCCTTCTATAGTTACAGAAGCATTTAATATTTTTCCATTATATTGCTCCACTTTATCTGAAGAAATACTTAAATAAATCTCTTTAAATTTTCCGTTTCTTATTGTTAGTGCATCTTTTAAAGATATTTCAGTATTTTCTAACATTGGAAAAAACTTATCTTCATGTAAGTAATATTCTTCTTTAGAAATCAATGCTATAAATATATCAATATTTTCTCTTGTTTCTCCAACAGTTTCTAAAATTCTTTTTTCAAATTTGTTAATCTTTTTATCAATTCCCTCTGTTATTCTTGTAAAACTATTTAATATAGCTGTTCTAAACTCTTCTCTTTCATCTTTAGTTAAGTTTTTTAAATCATTTTCTATAATTTTTAAAATATGTTGCATATCTTACTCCTTTAATGCTTTCCATCAAAAAAGCTAATTGTTGTTATATCTTCTTCAAACGAAAAATATTCAGTTTTTCCTACATATAATTGACCTTCTTGTCTTTTTACTCCAACTATATAGAAGCCCCAAAAGTTAGAGTCTGTGAAAATAAAAAATTTAGTCTCACCATTATAAATATTGTCAAGTGCCTCTTGAGTAAAATGTCCATTTAGCTCTTTTGTAATTTCAGCTTCATCAAGTTCTTTATAATCATATGGCTTATTAATATATGTATAATTTTTCTTTAATTCTTGCTCTTTATTTTTTAAGTATAATGGCAATATCTCTGTTGTTGATATTTTCTTTATAAATCCACAATTTTTACCTGCTTGGCCACCAATTCGTATAAGTTCAACCTCTTCTCCAGTATACTTAGTTCCACAAAGAGAATAAGGTACAATTGGAATATCATTTTTTATACTTACCCTTATACTTCCCATTTTACTAGAATTCAAATACCTTAACGCACCATCTAAACAACTTATTTTAAGTTGCTCTTCATCCGCTTCAACATTTCTTCTAAAATCAATCATCTTACCAGGAACAAACTCTTTTAATATTTCATTAAATAGATTTACTTTACATGATTGTCCACTCAATTTTATTAATGAATATTCAAAAAGCTTATTGCTTTCATAATACTGAGTTAAAAATCTTCTGAAAATCTCGTATATGTCAGCTTTTACAAGTTTTAAAATCTCTGCTTTTGTTATTATAATATTAGGAAAAGAAGTGTGAGTTTTAAATTCGCCTCTTTCTAGTGTATATAAAATCCAGTTATTTATATAAGTTACTGAAAGATCCTCGCTAGAATGATATAAGTTATCAAACCTTGTTCTGACTATAGAAGTTCTTTTAAAAAGCTCTTTTTTTAATAACTCTGCACACTCCCACAAAAAGAAAAAATTATTTTTTACTTTTCCATACTCATCTGCTGCTTTATTTTCAAAATCTTTAAATTTTGTAGGAATTATATTTTCTGCTCTTTGATATTCTGAATCTAAATTTTCATATATTACTTTTAGTCCTCGATCATCTACTTCTCGATAAATTAGATCATTAGCAAATGGAATCAAATTATTTATATTTAACTCTTTTTTATTTATATAGTACTGGACCAATATTATTTTTAAATATTGCATTATTCTATAAGTAACATTATTTCCACCAAAACTCTCCTCGCTATTTTCAAAAGTTGTTTTGATATCTACATCATAGTATATATCCTCCGATTTTATTTTGAATAAACATGAAGCTAAATCTGTAGTTCCACCACCACAATCAATTATAAGAGCTTTATACTCTGTATTTTGCTCAAATTTACCATTCAACATTATTTTCTCAATAGAATTATATAAAACTGCAACGCCTTCATCTAAAGCATTATCAGCAACTATGGTGTAATCTGGCAAAATTTCTTGAAACATCTTTAAAAACTCAACTTTTAATTTAACTGGTGTTGTTATATGTATCTTTTTAAATTTACACTTAAATAAAGCTTCTGCTCTATATACAATATAATCAATGTATGCTTTTATAATAACTTTTCTAGGAATATACCTTACATCTCCATTTTCATCTACCACTCTTTCATTTTCATTGAGAGTTTTAACCCAATTTTTTATTCCATAGAAGACACTTCCTTTTAGACTATAGTTATTGTTTTTTAATAACTCTCCTACCTCATATCCGAATTTAAACTCTATATTATTTTCATTGAAGCAGTTCCTAACATACACCACTGTTGGTATAACATTGGACTGTTCTTCTTTTCCTTTTGGAAATTTAACATAGTTAATCTTATCTAGGTTTAAAGTTCCGTTTAATATTTTATGTTGAGGTAGATTTTTAACATAATATCTATCTAAATAAACCCCTGCTGTTGTATTAGCTGTTCCAAAGTCTATACACAGTGTTGTATCCGTTTTCTCCATATCAATATGAAGAAAATTATCTAAAGGAACATGATAATAATTCATTGAAGATGGCAACAAAATACCTAAATTATTTTTATAATATGATTCAAATAGAAATTTTTCATCTGTTCTATTAAAAAATATTAAAGAATAATTTTGATTTGTTAAGTTATTTAATCTAAAAAACTCTTTTGTTCCCTTTAAAAAATATGTATTTCTACCTTCTAAACAAAGTTCTAATTGAAAAATTCCACAAATATAGCTTTTACCATTTATTAAAAAAGCATTGTTATTGGATAAATGCTCTGGTATTGAAATCTTATAATCATCCTCTATTGTTAACGGCATATCCTTATAAATCACTATTTGATGCGGGACTTTTATTTCATTGGCAGTACTAAGCTTAAAGCCTAATTTAGAATCAAATAATTCTTGTAAAGCTTCTATTCCTAACTCTTTATATGTATCTATTGAATAAACTTTTTCTCTACTTCTATATTTTAAAATAATTTGCTCTAGTTCTGCTCTATTTATATTTTCTTTAAATCCCTCTACCAAGCGTTCATCTACGCAAATCTTGTATAAATCATAATATGTTTTTCTCTTAAGTTCATCATTTGTATAATAATGTTTCATAACTCTCTCCCTATTTTTATTTCATAATTTATCAAATCAACTAATATATACTCATTATTATATTTCCCAATAACTTTCTTTAACGATTTTTCCAATATTTCATAATCATATGTTAGAGCATACTTTCCTTTTATATTAATTTCTAAATTTTCATTTCCAAAAATTTTAAGACTTTCTATCCAGGGTACTTCATTTAAAAATTCTGATATATTTATTTCATCATATAATTCATATTTAGAAATTAAAGTTAATATGTTCGAATAACATCTATAATCTTCTTCAACATCAAATCTTAAACTTCTAGTGTAAAATTCTCCTATTAGAATTAGATAGTTATGTATAAAGTTAGCTATTTTTATATTTTTAGGATAATTTAATTGAATTTTTTTGTCACTTATTTCTAAAACTTCAAATATAGAGTTACACTTGAAGTTTAATTTATTAAATAATATATTTTTTCCATTTATTTTTTCTATTTTTTCATTTTCTAAAATAGCTACTTTCTTTTTGCAAAATGGATATAAGAAGTTTTTATCTATATCCATTTTCTTTAAATCTGATTTAAAATTTACATCTATACCTTTATTTCCTTTTAATTTATCTATTAAATTTCTAAATAATCCCATAAATCCAATATCTCCTCTGGCCTATATAACTTTTTTTCTAAACCTGCTCTTATAAAGTTTTCTAACTTTAGTGGAAGATTTTCAAAAGATATATTTCTATCTCCTCTCAAAAGATATAAAAAAACTCTAAAAAGGCAATAATAGTCTATTTTTTCATCTTTTATTTTTATAGAACAATTATCTTGCTCACAAAAGCTAGGTGTATATTGCAAAACAGCTACTTTTTCTCCTTTAACTATAGCTGATCCAAAATCTATTAAATAAATATTATTCCTATCATAAATTATATTTTCTGGCTTTATATCTCCATGTATAACCCCATTTTTATGTAGATAGGATATTAAATATAGAAGTTGGAGAAAAATATTTCGAATTTCTCTCCATTCTAATCTATTTTCTATTCTTATTTCTTTTAGATTATGTCCTGGAATAAACTCTAAAATAAGAGCTTTATTATCTATAATTTCTACTACTTTAGGTATAAATTGGTTTTCTAATTTCATTAACTGAGTATATTCATTTATTAGAATTTTATTGAGAAAAAAAACATCTGAAGTAGTTTTTATAATCACCTTATTTCCTTTTAAATTCAAAGCTTCATAAACATCAAATAAAGAGTTTGTTTCTATTTTTCTTAATATTCTATAATCCTTTAGAAGAATGGAATCCAATTACTTTCCCTCCAAGCATTTTTCTCTTTTTCAACTATCAACTTCATATTTTCTTCATATTTTCCTAAAGGATAAAGTTCATTATTCTTTAATTTTTCATATTCTTTTTGTGACTCGATAAATTTATTTCTTGATTCTTTATACTTTTTTTCTTTAAATAATTTATCCCCTTGAGTCTCTAACTCTGTTGCTTTCAATAATATCGTTGCTACAACTTGCTTACCTTCTAATTCCTTTTGTTGTAATTTGTTGTTTGTATTTATTGAAACATTATATGCTTCACGATATTTTTCTTTAGCCAACTCATATTTTTTATTATCTAGTAAAATATCTCCCTCTTTCTCAATAGAGTCTACAATCCCTTGATTATCTTTCAATAACTCCGAATTTTGCTGTGCTTTTTTTATTGTATCGAGTGCTTTTTCATATTTTCCTTCTTTTGAATAAACTCTAGCATCTTTTAAATAAAGATTTTTCTCATCTTTTAGCATAAGTTTCAATTCTTTTAAATATGAAATTTTTTCCAACAACTCTTCTTCTTTAAATGAATCTCCTAGTTCTGCATATAAATTTTTGGCTAATTCGTAATAAGCAATAGATCCATTTATATCTTTTGATTCACCTCTTAATAGCAATAGGTAAGATTTTGAAATTATCTCCATCTTTTCCCCTGCTCCACACCGTGCATGCGACTTTCACCGCACACGGCGTTCCATCATAATTTTAAATTTTATTTATATTTAGAAAGTGTTTCTAATAATTTTT
>JBOFRT010000410.1:0-1102 GCA_051651165.1 Cetobacterium sp. | reverse complement strand
ACTAAAGAAAATATAATTATATGTAGCAATTGTAAAGAGAAGCAAGAGTTGAATAAGATTCAAGATACTGAAGAAAAGAGGCGAGAAATAGCATGAGTGGTAAATATAATTCAAAGATATTTTTATCAAAAAGAGAAAAGTACAGAATAGTAAATTATACAGCAAATGACGAATTTGAAAAAGAATATTCTGTTGTATGTATAAGTTCTTATTATTCATTGGAAGAAGCTAAAAAAATATTAGAGAAAATAAAAAAAGATAAAAAATTAGAAAATATAGAATTTTTAGAAATAAAAAAACTAGAAGTATACTTATGTCCAGAAGAAAATTATTGGTACACTGGAAATTACATAGAAGGTAGTGTAATTGAAAAATACTGGATGTGTATTCCTGAAGAGTTTGTATATCCAGCCTATATAATTTTGAAAGATATAGTTTAAAAAAGTTATCATAAAAGTGTAGAAGAGCAGTAAAATATATGCTATAATTCTTGTAGAAATTGATGTAACTTTATAAGAGAAGTCGTATTTGAAGCTCGTAGCCCTCTTATCTAATTGATTTCCAATAAAATATTCAGTAGGAAAGTCGTGTTTAAAACCGTAGCCCTGCAAAAATAAACACTTAATAAAGTTAAGTGCTTGTTTTTGTAGGGCTTTTTTTATTCAAAAATCAGGAGGGAATTTATGAAAAAAGTAATAATAGCTATAATTTATTTTTTTATTTGGAAAAACCTATTTTAATATTCAATTAAAAAATTATAAAAAGTGTGGAAAAGCAGTAAAATATATGTTATAATTTTTGTAGAAATTGATGTAACTTTGTAAGAGGAAAGTCGAGTATGAAGCCGTAGCCCTTTTATCTAATTGATTTCCAATAAAATATTCAGTAGGAAAGTCGTGTTTAAAACCGTAGCCCTGCAAAAATAAACGCTTAATTAAAGTTAAGTGCTTGTTTTTGTAGGGCTTTTTTTTATTCAAAAATCAGGAGGAAATTTATGAAAAAGTTTTTAATGTCAGCTCTATTTACATTTATGTTTGTTGTAAATGTAGTACCAAGTTATGCCTTAAAATTCTATCCTTTAAATTACGATAAAAGGATAGAC
>JBOFRT010000409.1:0-1093 GCA_051651165.1 Cetobacterium sp. | reverse complement strand
GACATTGTAATAGAAAATACGTCAACAACAAACTTAATAGACGATTTAAAGTTAACAGATATAATAACTGATATCAAAGCTTCAAAAATAGGATCGCCAACACCAGTTCAAGCTTTTAAACCAGGTTGGACAATAACTTATCAGGTTGTAGGAGATTCTATAAATACAAATGCGACAGCTATTCCTACATCAGGAGATATTCAAAATGTAAATCTTGACATAGGAAAAAATACAAAAATTATTATTAGAATAAGAGGGTTTGCAGAGGATGGAATATACGGAAATATTTTAAATACTACAACCTTTAATTATTCAAATGGACTTCCAGAAAATCAAACAGGAACCTCTGAAGCATTTATTAAGCCAAGAGATCCAGAGCTTATTCTAACAAAAAGCATAGCAAAAGCAACTTATACGCCAGATGATGAAATTATATATACAATAGAAATTGAAAATAAAGGAACAGGAGCAGCTATAGGAGCAAAATTAAATGATGAAATAGGTTTAATTGAAACTAATTTAGCAGGAGATCCCTCAATAGGAAAAGCTTTTGTTTCATGGTCGAGAGTATCAACATCGCTTCCTTCAACATCAGCAATAATATCAGAGACAACAACAGGAGATATATACAGTGCTATTTTAAATATAGCACCAGGAGATAAAGTTGTTATAACTTTAAAAGGAATTTTAAATCCAAAAGCTTATGGTGAGATAAAAAATATAGCAGAAGTAAAATATAAAAATGGTAAAAATGAAGAGATCTCTTTAAAAGATGATGCAATTACAACAGGAGATGTTCCAAGATTAATAATAAGTAAGCTTATAGATAAGCAGATTTATGAAGATAAAGACACATTAGTGTTCACAATTCTAGTTCAAAATGGTGGAACAGGATGGGGTAATGATATTTTAATTGAAGATAAAATATCAGCAATATCTGATGAAATAGTTGGGCCAGCTTTTGAATCTTGGACAATAACTTATGAAAGTTCTTCAACATTATCATATGTATCGCCATCAACATTACCAGCAAATACTGATTTAAAGGCAACTATTGATATAGCTCCAATAAGTCAAATTAAATTTGTAGTAA
>JBOFRT010000408.1:0-1260 GCA_051651165.1 Cetobacterium sp. | reverse complement strand
GGCAGCAAATGAGGGAATAAAAAAATATAGTCCAAGTGAAGTTTTAGTATCTCTAAAAAAACAAGGATATAAGAATGTAATTATTCAACCAACAAATGTAATTGATGGTGTAGAAATGGAATCAATAAAAAAAGAAGCTCAAGTTCATGCAAAAGATTTTAATAATTTAAGAGTTGGAGATGCTTTATTAAGTGATCCTCATCATTATGAAGATACAATTAATGCTGTTATGAAGACAGCAGGACCTTTAAATAAAAAAGAAGCTGTAGTTTTAGTAGGACATGGAACATATAATTCAGCAACATCAGCTTATGCAATGTTTGATTATATGGCTAAAGATATGGAGAAACCAATTTATGTTGGAACTGTTGAAGGATATCCAACTTTTGAAACTGTAGTAAAACAACTTAAAAAAGATAAGAAAAAAGAGATTGTTTTGATGCCAATGATGTTTGTTGCGGGAGATCATGCTAAAAATGATATCGCAGGAGAATGGAAAGAGAATTTAGAAAAAGCAGGATTTAAAGTTAAAGTTAAGCTTATTCCTCTTGGTGAAATTTCTGAAATTCAAGATATGTTTGTTGGAAATGCAAAGTTTCTTGAAAAACATAAAAGTATAGATATCATAGATAAAAAAGCAGGATACGCAAAAAGTAAAGATTTATAAAAAATGAGCTCCATCTCTATGGTTTTGAGATGGAGCTTTTTTATTTATTAAAAACTCTTCTAAAAAATTTTATAAATTCTGAAAAGACTATTATTGATAAACTAAAAGATATAATCTTTAAATATTCTATATAATTTAAATAATTTAAAGAGAAAAAATTTCTTAAAAATATAGATATAAAAATCTGAATAATAATAGTACTTATAAAAATTATATTAAGAACTTTATTATTAAAAAAACTTTTTAGTATAGAGTTTTTTCCAATACTTTTGCAATTATAAACATTAAATATAACTAAAAATATAAAAAGGTTAAAAATATATGTAGGCGTCATTTCTTTATTGATATGAAAAACCCTTATAAAAAAAATCATAGACAAAACCATAAATGTAGAGTTTGTAAAGATATTAATCCATAAATCCGTGGTTACAATACTTTTGCTTTTATCTCTTGGTAATTCAGTCATGATATATTTTCTAGTTTTTTCAAAACTTAGTGAGATTGCAAGAGGACCATCCATCATAATATTAATCCATAGAATTTGAATAGGCTTTAAAGGTGTACCCCAATCCAAAAGTTCAAACATTAAAATA
>JBOFRT010000407.1:0-1345 GCA_051651165.1 Cetobacterium sp. | reverse complement strand
GTGGTACTGGAGCAATCGAGTGATAGGTGGGACGGGAAGCTCGCTGCCGCGCCCCTGGGACGAGGTGGGGTGGCGGCCGTCCAAGAGGGAGCGGAGGAGCCGCCGTTCGCCGGGGGCCAAAGCCTGCTGCCTGCCGCCGGAACGGGGAGGAGCCGCCGTCCGCCGTGGGCCAAGGCCTGCTGCCTGCCGCTGGAGCGGGGAGGAGCAGGGAACGGCGGGCTCGCTGCCGGATGCCCTCAAGCGGAGGAGCCATCGCCGGCCGCCAGGGGGCGGAGGAGGATCGGGCCGTCCACCGAGCATCCAGTGCCATTGCATGGCACCGCGAGGAAGAGCCTCTCGGCGGGCTGAGGACCGAGCGGCAGTGTGTCGGAGAGAGGACCAGGCCTGGATTTTATGTTGAGTGTTATTTGGTTTGTGTGGGCGGCAGTCGCCGTGAGGAACTGCCGCCCTTATACTTTTGTTTTATTGTTTGTTTATTTTACTTATTAAATATGTTGAATGTTCGCCGGTTCCCGCCTCCTTCTTCCCATATTTACGAACTTTGTTACACTGGTGCCGAAACCCGGGAGGAAGGAGGGACATGCTGTCGAAGAGCCCTCGCTGCTGAGGGGGATCGCGGTGCTGAGGAGGTCGGGCAGCGCGGGAGTGAAGACCGCGAGTGGCTGCCCGAAGCGGTGGTACTGGAGCAATCGAGTGATAGGTGGGACGGGAAGCTCGCTGCCGCGCCCCTGGGACGAGGTGGGGTGGCGGTCGTCCAAGAGGGAGCGGAGGAGCCGCCGTTCGCCGGGGGCCAAAGCCTGCTGCCTGCCGCCGTAACGGGGAGGAGCCGCCGTCCGCCGTGGGCCGAGGCCTGCTGCCGGAGCGGGGAGGAGCAGGGAACGGCGGGCTCGCTGCCGGCTGCCCTCATGCGGAGGAGCCATCGCCGGCCGCCAGGGGGCGGAGGAGGATCGGGCCGTCCACCGAGCGTCCAGTGCCATCGCATGGCACGGCACCGCGAGGAAGAGCCTCTCGGCGGGCTGAGGACCGAGTGGCAGTGTGTCGGGGAGCCGGACCAGGAATTTTTTTGTTTGTTTGTTTGTTTTCCTCTCTCCACTCTCTCGTCCTTGTCGCTCCTTGTGCTTCCGTCTCCTTCTCTCTCGTTTCGTCTGTCCTTACCCCCAGGCGCTGTGGCCGCCGAGACTGGCCCCCGGGGGGAAGTAAGCGCAGTCTCGTGGGTACCCCCCGCCTGCGAGGGGCGATGTGGGTATGTGACGAGCAGGGCGGGCGAGAGCCGTGAGGGAACGGCGCGTGAAAATACTGAAAATAAAGATATTCAATCATAATGAAAATGCCTAGCTACTCAGCT
>JBOFRT010000406.1:0-3137 GCA_051651165.1 Cetobacterium sp. | reverse complement strand
TTTATAATATTTACTTTATTTATTGCGGTTTTATCTTCTATACTTTCTAATTTAGGAGTAGAAGTAATAAGTGAAAATATAAAAGGAGAAAGCGAAATTATAAAAGTTAAAAATCTTCTTAATTCAGATGGAATTCGTTGGTTTTTAGATAATATAATAAAAAATTTTGTAACCTTTCATCCTTTAGGAGTTGTATTAGTATTTTCTTTATTTTTCAACTTCTTAAATGAAGTCGGTTTATTTCAAGCATTTTTAAAAAATATCATGAAAAAAATCCCTAAAAATTTATTAACATATTTTGTTGTTTTTTTGGGAGTTAACTCTTCCTTTGCAGGAGATTTAGGATATATTTTAGTAATTCCTATCGCGGGTGTTCTTTTTAAAGCTGTGGGAAGAAATCCTTTAGCTGGTATTCTTGTAGGATTTAGTGCTACATCTGCAGGATTTGCAGCTTGCTTATTATCAATAGATGCTTTATTAGGTGGATTATCTACAGCTGCAATAAAAATAGTTGATTCTAACTATATAGTAAACCCTTTAGCTAACTCTATATTTATGTTTGTATATACATTTTTTATAACTTTTGTAATAGGGATAGTAAATGATAAATATATTGAACCAAAGCTAAAAAAATACGAAATTGATGAAGATGAAGATGAATTAGAATTTAATAAAAGTGTAACACCTGAGGAGAAAAAAGGTTTAAAATGGGCAGCTATAGGAATTTTAACATCAATCGCAATTGTATTAATATTTTCTATTCCAGAAAATGCTCCTTTAAGACATCCTATTACTAAAAAATTAATACTAGGTTGGAGTCCATTATTGTCTTCAATAGTCCCAATTTCATGTTTTATTTTCTTTCTACCTGGATTATTTTTTGGAATAGCATCTAATAAAATAAAAAATGATAAGGATTTAATTGAAATGTTATTTAAATCAATTAATGGATTTGGAGCATTTTTAGTTCTTTGTTTTTTTGCTAGTCAATTTATAGGATGTTTTGGTTATACTGAAATTGGAAAAATAATAGCAGTAAAGGGAGGAAATTTTTTAGCAACGATTGGATTAAGTGGAATTCCACTATTAATAATCTTCATTTTTTTCTGTTCGTTCATTAATTTATTTATAGGATCTATGAGCAGTAAGTATGCTTTATTAGCTCCAATATTTTTACCAATATTATATAAAATGGGAATTTCACCAGAGTTAGCTCAACTAGCATATAGAATAGGTGATTCATCAACAAATATAATCTCTCCATTAATGAGTTATTTTGCATTAATGATAATTTATTGTAATAAATATAATAAAAAATTTGGAATGGGTGAAATTATAACATATATGATTCCATACTCTATTGTAATTTTATTGACAAGTACAGTATTTCTGATAGGTTGGTTAATGCTTAATCTTCCAATTGGAATAGGAAGTGCTAATTTTATTTAAAAAAAGAATATACTTGAAATAGAAGAGGAGATATCTATGAAAAAACCAATAATAGGAATTACATCATCACATGAAAAAGAGAATGGTTTAAGAAATTACCATCGAACTACAGTAAGTATTGATTATACAAAAGGGGTTATAGAAGGAGGAGGAATACCAATTATAATTCCTACGACAGGTGATATAGATATAATTAAAGAACAGCTAAAGTTATTAGATGGATTAATACTCTCAGGTGGACCTGATATAAATCCAATATATTACGGAGAGGATTTTAAAGAAAAAATGGGAGTTATATCTCCTGAAAGAGATGATAATGAAATAAAGATACTAAATGAATTTTTAAAAACAGAAAAACCAATACTTGGAATATGTAGAGGACATCAATTTTTAAATATATATTTCGGAGGAACGCTATATCAAGATTTATCTTATTTTGAAAGTGAGACTTTAAAACATAGGCAAGATTTATATCCAGAGTTAGAAGTTCATAATGTATTTATTGAGAAAAATAGTATTTTAGAAAAAATTTTAGGAGAACAAATTAGGACAAATTCCTTTCATCATCAAGCTATTAAAAATTTAGGAAAAGGATTTAAAGTTATTGCGAAATCTAGTGACGGTGTAATTGAAGCAATAGAAAAGACAAATCATAATTTTTGTTTAGGAATACAGTGGCACCCAGAAATGATGGTAGCAAGAGGAAATAAAGAGATGATAAAGATTTTTAAATTATTAATTGAAAAAAGTAGTAAATAATTCAAAAAAAGAAGGAGCAATTGCCTTCTTTTTTTCTTGAACATTATATAGTATAATCATCATATATAGCTTTATAAAAAGGAGGAGATATTTTGGAAAAAATAATAAATTTGTCCACAAAAAACCTAACAAAGGGAGAGAAGAAAATTGCCGAATACATAATATCAAATCCCAAAGAAGTTTCAGATATGTCAGCGTTAGATTTAGGCAAAGTTTTAAATACGAGTGATGCCTCAATTGTAAGATTTTCAAAAAATATTGGATTTAAGGGTTTTTCAGATTTAAAAACATATTTAAAAATTCAAATAAATTCTTTTAAAAAGCCTCAAAATAAAATTTTAGAGAAATGGAATAATTTTCAAAGTGAAAATGATATCGTAGATAAAATTGTAAAATCGGATCTTAAAAATATAGAATCTTTTCTTTCACAAATAGATGTAAAAAAAGTTGAAAAAACAGTAAAGAATATACTTTCAAGTAAAAAAGTTTTTGTTGTAGGAATGGGATGTAGTAGAGGTGTTGCCCAATTTATATCTTGGCATATGAAAAGAATAGGTGTGGATGTTGAGCTTTTACAAGAGAGTGGAATCGGTCTTTTAGAAAGTTTAGTTCATTTAAAAGAAGAAGATACTGTTTTATTTTTTACATTTCCAAGATATTTAACAGATGAAGTTCAAGCATCTAAATTGATAAAAAAAAGAGGGGCTAAATTAATTTTAATAACAAGTGAATTATTTTCAGATATAAGTGTGAATAGTGATATTGTATTTAAAGTTCCTGTAGACAACGACAGTTTTTTTAATTCATATATAGTTCCTATGGAGTTATGTAATATTATTTTAACTAGTATTTATGAAAAAAATAAAGATCGTATTTATAAAGAATTAGAGGAAATAAGTTCATTTAAAGATTATCTATATTTGAAGTGA
>JBOFRT010000405.1:0-2366 GCA_051651165.1 Cetobacterium sp. | reverse complement strand
TTGAAAAAGCAGATGAAACTATGTGGGAATGTATAAACTGTGGTCATTTAGTTATGGGTAAAAAAGCTCCTGAGAGTTGTGAAGTATGTTCTTATTCGCAAAGTTTCTTTGAAGTAAGAGCAGAAAATTACTAAAATTTTTAAAGTTATTATAAAAGTTAAAAATTGCTTGATTTTATAGTACAGATAGGTTTTTTTAAAAGTTGATCAAGCTAGCATATGCCGGATGTCTTAATTGACGCAGTGAGATTAAAAATCATAGGACAACGATTTTCTATAAGGAAAATTGTTGTCCCTTTTTATTTTATTAGAGGGAAAATGGTTAATATTTTAAAGGAACAATTAAATAGTGAAAGTAAAGTCGCAATGAGAGTTTCAAAAGTTAGTATTTTTGTAAATATATTACTTTCTGTAATTAAATTAGGAGCTGGAATACTTGCAAACTCTGGAGCTATGACATCTGATGCAGTTCACTCTGCTAGTGATGTACTTAGTACATTTATTGTAATAATAGGTATGAAAATAGGGGGACAGAATGCTGATGAAAAACATCAATATGGGCATGAAAAATTAGAGTATATAGTTGCTATATTTTTATCCATATTACCGGGATTAACTGGATTGGGAATTGGTTATGAAGGAATTGGAAGAATAGAAAAAGCTCTCAATGGAGATTTGCCTGCTCCTGGAATTTTAGCACTTATAGCAGCAATATTATCAATTCTTGTTAAAGAGTGGATGTATTGGTATACTCGAAATTCAGCTAAAAAAATAAATTCACCATCTCTTATGGCTGATGCTTGGCATCATAGATCAGATACTTTTTCTTTAGTTAGAAGTTTGATTAGTATCGGTGGGTCTATTATTGGATTTAAAATACTTGATCCTTTGGCAGCCATATTTATTGTTATTATAATATTAAAAGTTTCATATGATATTGGAAAAGATGCAGTTGAAAAAATAGTTGATGTTTCATGTGACGAAAAGATTGTGGAGGAGATAAAAAGATTGACTTTAGAGGAAGTTGGTGTAAAAGGGATTGATTCTTTAAAAACTAGAATTTTAGGAGCTAAATTTTATATAGATTTAGAGATTGCTGTAGATGGAGATATTTCACATATTTATGAAATTAATTTTCAAAGTTGTTTTGAAAAAATAAAAAATAAATTGTAAGCTTGTGAAAAATATGATATACTTATTTAAGTTTTTCTAGGTTTTATTTAAAATTATTTTGAAATAAGGAGAGGAGATGAAAAAAAATTGTATTATAATTTCATTTTATCTGATAATGTTTCAGATTACAACTTCAAATATAAATCAATCTTCCACAGAAATAAAAATAACAGGGAAGGTTGTAGCAAATGCATCTTTAATCGTAAAGGTTGATGGAGTTGAAACAAATGAAATTTTATTAGAGAATTATATAAAGGGTAGTAATAATGAGATTAGTAAATTAATATCTTTCGAGTTAAAAGAAGAGTACAGTAAAAAAAATATAACTTTAAAGGATGTCACATATTCAGGAAATGAAAAAGGGTTATATAAAATACAAAAGTTTAGTGGTGAGGATGAAAAAAATTTTAAAATCTCTTATAATAATGATATTTTAAACAAATTAGACCATGGAACAGAGATTGAAGATGTAATTGTATTTACAGCAACATATGATTAAGGAGAAAAAATGAAAAAAATTTTAAATTATTTAGTGATTTTTTTAACGTTATCTTTTCCAATATTTGGTTTTTTTAGGACATCAGTTGCTCCTGGAGTTTTCGATGTTTCTTTGGATAGGCCTGTTACAGAAGAGATAATTGTAGTTAATAACTCGAATGAAGCTATTAGATTAAAAGTTTATACAGGAAAAGAAGCAGATGTAGAAGAAAAGGATTATTTAGGAGATTGGATTAGAGTTTTTCCAAGGACATTAAGTTTAGAGCCACAATCAGAAAGAAGAGTAAAGTTCTCTGTGAGACCACCAAAAGATACTCTAGATGGAGAGTATAAAGGATTAATCTTTATAGAAGAATTACCTGAAGTAGTCGAAGGAAAAACAACTTTAACACTTGCTGGAAGACATGGACTAACAGTTTATGGAATCAAAGGAAAAGTTGACTATAAAGATATCGTTGTATCTAATATAAGATTTGAAAATAAAGATAATAATAAAGTTGAACTGGTTATGACAATTGCAAACAAAAGTAAATATAGCATAAAACCAGAGGTTTTAGTTAAGTATTTAGACAAAAAGGGAAAAGTTATAGAAGAGTCAAAAATAAGAGGTAGCAGAGTTTTAAAAGATAAAATAGGAACTATAAAAGGTGAACTAATAAACCAAAAAGCACAAGCTATAGAGATTATTTTAATAAG
>JBOFRT010000404.1:0-4724 GCA_051651165.1 Cetobacterium sp. | reverse complement strand
GAACTTTAGCTATATGTGTTAAAGCCTCTACCCCATATATACTATATTTCCCATGTCTATCACTTATTGCAAAATCTCCATTTTCTAAAAATATCTTTACTCCTGGTATATTTATATCTACATCCTCATTAAAAAGATTGTCTCCATCTATATCTAAAAATACTCTTCCCAAGACAATACCTTTATCGTAAAAGTTATCTGTATCTATCTTTACCTCAGCTGTTGCAATATTTGATCCGAAGGTCTGCCCTAAGGTGTTTTTTCCAATTACATTTACTCTATTTATATTTTTTCCATCTTTAGCACTACTATTTACTCTAACTAAATATGTTATCTTTTCATCTTCAATTGAACGAGAAGTATTTTTAGCTTTTAATTTTATATCTATTTTATTTCCATTATTAATTTTTACATCTTCTAAAATAAAATTTTCAGGAATCTTTACACTATTCTCTATAAAAGCCATTCCTCTTGGAAGATAATCTGTATATATTAACTCTTCAAATTTTTCATTCAAACTATTTTTTATAACAACTTCATATTTAACTAAATCTCCTATACTGGCAATTTTAGTTTGAGATATTTTTTCAATTAAAATATTTTGATCTTTTTTATATTTTATATTATTTTGTATCTCTCCATATTTTCCATTCTCATAATTAACTTCTATTCCCAATTTTCCGCTATCTATATCTCCAATATATTTAGGATTTTGTAGTATCAGTTCAACTTTAGAAATTCCTTTATGAATAATTTCTTTTGTCTCATACTTTTTAGAAATGCTATTATAAAATATTTCCACTTTAACTCCATCTACTCTTAATTCTATATTTTCAAATTGAACATCTTTTTCTAAATTTACTTTAAGTACAATTTTTTCATTTAAAATATTGTCAAATCTTAAGTTTCCTATAACTTTAATTGGCTTATCTTTTAAAAACTCCTGTTCTTTTTCATTTTCTTCATGCTCACTTAATTTTAAATAGTTATTGATTAAAAGAGTATTGCTTATAGAACCCAAAACTGCATTATCCTCTTTGGTTACTAAATCCAAAGAAAATAATGCACTTTCTAAATTTATTGTATTTTTCAAATCTTTATACTGAGCAAATATAAGATAATTTCTATTACCTTTAAAAATAAAATTAACACTTTCTAAACTATTTTCACTATTATTTTCTAACTCTACTACTTCATTTGTTAAAGAATCTATAACTGTAAACTTAATACTTCTAGCAAATACTCCTTTTGTAAAAGATGCTCTTAAACTCATCTCTATTGAAGAAGATGTAGACATTTTTAAAATACCTTTTAAAAATATCATATTTTCTTCTGTTAAATTTTGAAGTTTCTCATTTTCATTATCTTCAATAAAATCCATACTACCATATTTAACATCTGTTATAACACTATTGCTATAACTTTCAGGCCCTTCTCTTATTGAATAGGAAGCTATATTAGTGACTTGAATGCCAACAGTAAAAGTATGAACATAAAAAAGAAAGAGGGATAATATAACTATAATAATTTTTTTCATTATAATACCCCTCCCCTTTATATTTTTTTATTTTTTACTTACGGCTCTACTGGATTAGGTACTGGTTTTCCTGCTAAAGGAGCTATTTCAACTACAAACTCCATTGATAGGATTTGTCCAGGTGATAGAGTATCTACACTTACAGATAACTCTCCTCTAGATCCACTAGGTGGAAGATTTTTTATATCTCCAGATGTTGCTATTGTTCCATTTGAATTTCTAACTTCAAATTTTGGAGGCGCTATTCCAGTAGTTCCACCATATACAATTGTTGTATAGAATGGCACTGTATCTTTCAATTCAATTGTTCTAGCATCATCACTACCACTATTTCTAACTTCTATTCTATAGTAAATTTTTTCTCCTGGATTAGCATTTTGAAGTTTTGTTGTCCAAGAACCTCCAGGTGTTAATTTTTGATACTTTGTTATTGTTAGCTTTTCAGCTAATACTTTAGTATCATCTGTTGCTGATGTTATAGTTGGAACTGTTGAATATGTACCTTGACTTACATTTGGTGTTATTGTTGTTTTATTTGTTGTTCCTGCAACTGCACCTAAAGGAGCAAATACTCTTGCAAATATTGTAACTTCCTCCCCAGCTTTTAATCCACCTATTGTTGCAAAATCAACAAACGGAGTATCAATTCCACTTTCAAATATACCATTTTTATTAACATCTAGGAAAGTTTCTGTTCTCCACTGAGCAATACTCTCTCTTAAACCTAAAACAAGAGAACTCGCCTTTCCATCTCCTTCTAAAACATTTCCATTGTTTCTAACTTTATGTGTATAAACTATATTTCCACCTGCATAAGTTTCTCCATATAAGTTTGGTATAATTTGTACACTTCTAATTGCATTTATATTTAAAGAGTCATATTTTATATCTCTTGATCCTGTAACTAAAGATGTTACTCTAAAGTACAACGGAATAATTGCTGCTGTTGATGTACGAGATATTGTTACCTCTGCATCTATTCTTTGGCTACCATTAGGAGCAATTTTAGCTGTTTTTGTTACCTCTGCTCCTCCACCTTGTTTAAACTTAACAACAATACCAGCTGGTAAAGTCATATCTGAGAAATCAGGTTTTGTACTAACCTCTAAACTATATTGCTCTTCAACATATTGACTTGTATTGTTTATATGTAGTACAAAGTTTGATACCTCTCCTGGATTAGCTATATTTTGAGTAACTGGATTTCTTTCTGGTCCTAATCCTATTCCAGGTGCATCTTCAGGTCTTTCTGATATTGAGAAGTTATTTGTTATATCCACTGTAGCTATTCTAATAGTTCCCAAAGTATCATTTGCTTTTACAATATAACCTGGTTTAAAGTTACTTTCAGCATTTTTTACAATTTTATAGTTTGATCCTGGATTTGGCATATTTATAGGAAGTGTTGCATAAAGTATTACATTAATAGCATTTGTTGGTCCTACATCTACCAATCCTGTATCGATTTTCCCATCGCCATTTGTATCTAAAATAGGTCTCTCTACAACTTTATCTCCCTCTTTTGATTCTATCATCATTCTAAAAGTAGTTCCTGATGGGAAAAATTCATCTGAAAGAGATAAAGAGTATCTTTCTGGAGCGTTAGCTGTATTTTCAAATCTATTAATAAATCTTAAAGTTTCTCCAGCTTGACCAATAGGAATATCATATCCTGTAAAAGTAGCTCTTACAAATTTCAAAACCTCATAATTAACTAAGTTTGAAGATCTAGGAGTTTCTGCACCACCATCTGGAGTAAATTTATAATCCGCTTTATTTGGAATTGAACCTATAGCTGTTCCTGCAGGTACAACAACTTTAAACTCCAAATATCCATTATTTGACTCTAGTTGCTTATTTGCTGGTACTCCATTTGGCATTTTAAAATCTAAAGTTTGAGTTGCTTCTACATACTCAAATTCAACTGGTACATCGTTATTTGTATTTCCTTCTGTTCCATCTTTTATATCAGTTAAAACTGTTTCTACACCATTATAATTTCTCCATCTAGCACTACCTTTAACATATTTAAACTTAGTATCTAACTTATCTGTTAATGAGAAATTTGTAGCTGCTTTTATTAAATCATCATTGGCTATTTTTAAAAATACAGATATCTCTGTATCAAACTCAGATGTCCCACTAGCTTTACTTAATGCTTTATATACAATTGCATTTCCACCTACTTGGAATTTAATTTTTTCCTCTACACTAACTGGTGCTAAAGCAGAGTTTGTTAAACTTTTTGCACTAAGATTTCCTACTACTCCATTAGTTAAATCATCTCTATCTGTTGTTAAAACAGTAACTAATAAACTCACTCTATCTCCTGGAGATAACTCTCTTATAATATATTGATTTTTTTCTGAAATTAATTCAACTTCTCCTGAATCAAGAATACCATTACTATTCTTATCTAAATATACTTTTACTTCTCTTTCTTCTCCATAATCGTGTGACAGTTCATAATTGTCAACTGCATTTCCCAAATTTGTTAAAGTGTGATTGAATAGTGCTGTTTTACCTCTTGTAATACTTGTCTCTCTATTTGGAGTTAATGATAAATTATAAATTGCATTAACTTTAGTTAAAACAACATTTGACTGTAAAAACTTTTGAAGATTTCCCTCAGTATAATACGACACATATGCTTGGTTACCGATATCAGTATTAGCAAGTGGTATCTCTGCACCTATTGCTCCATAAGCTTTCGCTCCAGCAGCAAGAGATAACAACAAAGCTAACGTTAAACTAGATTTTCTCGTCATACAATATCTCCCTTTTTATTTATTTGTGCTGCTAATAAACTTCTCAAATTAGTTACCACCCCCATTTACTTTAACTTGAATCTCTAAATTAAGAGATTTTCCAGGCTCTAACTTCTCAATATTCCAACTCACTAATCTATACTGAGAGTCATCAACTGGATTACCATCAGCTAATATTGGATAAGGTAAAAAATCTCTTTCATTTACAGAAACAAGGTAGTTACTCGGTTCAGTTTTATTAGCTATGAAAGATGTTCCCATAGGCACCGGTATTGTAGGATTCAATCTTTCTAGAGCCTCCTCTGTTTCGTTAGCAATAAAAAAATTATACTCTATTATATCTCCAGGAGCTGCTGATTGTGCTTCAACTTTAGTCTCTACACCCTCCTTATCCACTAAAACTTTGTAACTTTTTAACT
>JBOFRT010000403.1:0-1124 GCA_051651165.1 Cetobacterium sp. | reverse complement strand
TTGCAACCCATCCGCCATTTTTTAATTTATCAAACCAGTTTTTTAATATTTGTTCCATTTTATTTGGAAAATAAGCAATAGCAAAGCTAGAAAATATTCCATCAACTTGCTTAGGGATGTAGTTTAAATTAGATATATCCTTTTGTAAAATTGTGATATTTTCAATTTTTTTATTTTGTAAAATTTCAAGTAGATTTTGATTCAAATCTATCGCAATAACCTCTTTTACCTTTTTAGAAAGAACTTCTGCAAAACTCCCTGTTCCACAACCAAGCTCTGCGACGACATGATCACTTTTAATTGGCAGTTTATCAACAATTAAACTCCATTTTCTATATTTTTGTTGATTTTCATACTCTGTTCTAAGTGACATGTTTTCCTCCTGGTAAAAGACTTGATTTGTCATAATAACAGATTATATCAATGTTTTCAAGTTATTATAATTTAATTGAATAAAAAATTATAATAACCTATAATAAAAAAAAGAAAAATTTATAGGAGAATTATAATGATTAGAAAACTAGAAACAAAAGATATTGATGTGGTAATTCAAATTTGGTTTGAGGAGAACAAAAGAGCTCATGATTTTATTCCTGAGAGTTATTGGTTAGAAAAATTTGATGAAGTGAAATCTATTTTACCTCAAGCAGAGGTATATGTTTATGAGGCTGATAGTGAAATTAAAGGATTTAGAGGTCTTACGGATAACTATATTGCTGGTATTTTTATATCAACTGAGTGTCAGTCTAAAGGAATAGGAAAGGAGTTACTTTGCTATGCAAAAGAAAAGAAAGAAAACCTTTCTCTAAGTGTGTATATAAAAAACTTACGTGCAATAAATTTTTATAAGAGAGAAAATTTTAAAGTAATATCTGAAAATCTTGATAAGAACACAGGTGAGAAAGAGTTCTATATGACATGGGAAAGTAAATAAAAGCAATTAAAAAGTAGAGGGCAACCATCACAAATCCCTCTACTTCCGCTCTTTAAATATTTAAATCTTTTTCACGTTTGAATAACTTTAAAACTTGTAAAACCTTTTTCTTTTAAAAACATCTTAAAAATAAAATACTTTACTGACTTTAAATCTATTACCTCAATATAATAGTTAGAAAAAACAACTT
>JBOFRT010000402.1:0-2029 GCA_051651165.1 Cetobacterium sp. | reverse complement strand
CATTACTTTCAAAATATTTAAAAAATAACTATTTACTTAATATTTTAAAAATTATTCCTAGTTATGAATTAAATAAAAATTTAAATATAGAATTTAATTATTTAATATCTTTAAATAATCTGGATATTGAAAATATAATGGTTCCAATAATAAAAATAAGTACTGAAAATGTTTTGAATAATGATTACAATTTAGAAGAATATGATATTTTAAAAAAATAAAAAGCTTAGAAAGGATGGAATTCTTATTAAATATAAAAATATTCAAATCTATATATTTTTGATAATTCTATCTATAGATTTATTTTGTAGTAGTCAAAAAATTAACTTAGGAATAGAAAATTATAAAGAGACTGAAATTTTGATAGGAGATAACACACTTAATAGTTTAATAATAGAGATTTTTGAAAAATCATTGAAATTAGATGTAACTATTGTAAAGGGAAAGAGAAGAGAAGTATATAAAAAACTAGAAAATGGAGCTATAGATGCTTTAGGCTTAGTTTATTTGAATAATAAAAGAGAAGGAAGTGATAATATTCGATTATCTAATCCTATATATGATGAGAACCTTTATGTAGCTTCTGATGAAAAAATATTAGAAAATATTAACTCTTTAGAAAATCAAAATATATATGTTTATAAAGGAGATAAGTTTCAAATAAATAAATTGCAAAATTATTTAAAAGAGAATAAAATCTTGGCTAAAATAATAGAGGTTGAAAATTTAGATGATTATAGATCAGAAATTTATATGAATTCTGAAATTATAACTTCAAGATCACAAAATAGATTGCTAATATCATATTTAGCTCCTGTTTATATAGGTGTTAATAAAAAATTTGAACATTTATTGCCTCAAATTAATAAAGCTTTAGATACAGAGCATAGAGTAAAAATAACTGAGTATATAAGCAGTTTACCACTATATTATCAAAGAGAAAGATTTTTAAAAAATTTAGATGAGAATGAGAAAAAATGGATAGCAAATCAAAAAAAATTAATAATCTCATTAGAAGATAAAACTCCATTGAATAGGTATTCAGAAAATACAGAAAAATATATGGGCTTAATTTCTGAATATTTAAATAGAATTTCCAAGATATTGAATATAGAGATAGAATATAGAAATCATGAAGATAATAATAGAATTAATTCAGTGAAGGATTTAAAGAATAAAAATATAGATTTATTAATAAGTTCAGAGTATTTAATTTTAGATAAAAATTTTATTTATTCAAAAGAATTAGATAAAATGCCAATATATATATTAACTCATATAGGAAGTATGAGCCCTAAAATAGGCATAGTGAAAAATGATTTTGCTATGAAACTAGCAGAAGAATATCATTCAAGACACAATATTATTGAATATGAGACAGTTGAAAAGTTATTTAAAGCATTTGAAAATGATCAAGTTGGATCGATTATAAGCCCATATTTAAATTTTGGTGAAACTTGCAGAAAGGTTCATAAAACTATAAAACTACAAGATATCCCTATAAATTTTTTAATATCAAAAGACAATTTAATATTAAAATCTATTGTAGATAAAGCTATTTCTGTAATGAATGTAGTTGATAAAAGTGAAATTGAAAAATTAGTGGAAAACAATCAAGAAGCAGATTTTATACTGGAAAAAGAGAAAAATAAGAAAAAACAATTATATTTTAGTGGATTAATACTAATTGTAATTTTACTATTAGTAAAATTACAGAAAAAACAAAAATTATTAGATGTATTAAAATATGATCAACTTACAAAACTACCTAATAGGTTTCTCTTTAATAAAATGTGTAAAAAAAGAAAATTGTGCAAGGGATTTGCCGTAGTTATAGACTTGGATAATTTTAAATTTGCTAATGATAACTATGGACATAACGTTGGAGATTTAGTTTTAGTAGAAGTTGCCAATATTCTTTTGAAAGTTTTTAAACAAGAGAGCTGTTTTAGAATATCAGGAGATGAATTTTATATTTTTTATGAAGAGGAGAAAATAATCCCTCAAATAGAAGAGATATTTAAACTAG
>JBOFRT010000401.1:0-1067 GCA_051651165.1 Cetobacterium sp. | reverse complement strand
TAATGCAAGCAGGAGCTATTGATATTATAAAAACTAATGCAGGACCATTAGAGAGTTTTGCAAAGGAGTATTCAGTTTTACCACTACCATATTTATTTAAAGATATGGATCACAATTTAAGAGTATTAAAATCACCAATCGGTGAGGAGATTCTAGCAGCAACAGAGGATAGAGGATTTATAGGATTAACATTTTATAACTCAGGAACAAGAAACTTTTACACAAAGAAGCCTGTTAGAAATACAAATGATTTAAAGGGAATGAAAATTAGAGTACAAACAAGTAAAACTATGGTAAGAATGACTAATCTTTTAGGAGGAAGTCCAACACCATTAAGTTTTGGAGAGATTTATACAGCATTACAACAAGGTGTAGTTGATGGAGCAGAGAATAATTTAATCTCTTATGCTGAGTCAAAACACTATGAAACAGCACCATATTTTACATTTGATGAGCACTCAATATCACCAGATGTATTGGTTATGAATACAAAAACTTGGAACAAATTATCAAATGATGAAAAAGCTATAATAAAAACAGCAGCTTTAAACTCTTTTGACTATCAAAATGAGATATGGTCTGAAACAGAGGATAAGTTAATGGATTCTTTAAAAGATAAAGGCGTAGAGTTTTTCCAAGTGGACAAGATAGAGTTCGTAGAGAAAGTTCAACCTCTTTATGATGAAGTTACAAAAGACTCATTAATTAAAGATTATATTGAAAGAATAAGAAATTTTGAATAGTAGGAGAAAAAATGGATAAACTAAGAGGGTATATAAATAGAGTTATATTTATAGTGAGTTCGCTACTTTTAACAGTTATGGTAGCAACTGTAGCTTGGCAGGTAACATCGAGATATGTATTTAATTCGCCAAGTATTTTTACAGATGAACTTGCTAGATTTTTATTAATGTGGATAGGAATGCTCGGAACTACTTATGCTTTTGGTTCTAAAGCTCACCTTTCAATGGATTATCTGCATACTTTTTTAAAGGCAGATACAGTAAAAATTATAAAGATAATACTTCCAATATTAAGTATCGTTTTTATGGGATTTGTTATGGTTT
>JBOFRT010000400.1:0-2871 GCA_051651165.1 Cetobacterium sp. | reverse complement strand
CTAGATCTAATCAATCTCATAATAGCAATGAAAGCGATGGGCTAATTCAACGAAATAATAAAACAGCTCTGGGCTGACCGCGAAGCAAACGAGGTAGATCGGGCCAGCCATGAGTCGGACCTAGAATTTTCTGATCCGTAGTCAAACGCATTATCACCAAGGGGATTGTAATACTGTTTGCCACAATCGTAACACTCACACAGAATCAACAGGCCAACCAGCTAGACTATTATCATGGCACAATCTCATGGACAAATGATGATTGAACTAACATTAAAATGCAAATATCCAAAGACGGATAAGGAAGATATAAAATATTAAAAATTAATATAAACAATTTCTTTTTTAATAAACTGAGCAAAACACTCTTTGTGGTGAAAGGAGCATTGAGATAAAACGACTCTTATCATTGAGGCTTACTACTGAGCGATTTTAATCTTAACAACTTGCAAATATCAATAACACTTTTAAAGTTATTAAAAAACAATCAGCATGTAGTAAGAAACGCAACATGAAAGTTGGATGAACACATTTAGTTTGTAGATACTGCACTTTGCTTTTGCAATAGTGTTTTAGTAATTTAAGCTCATCCAAAGGCAGAGTGCAGTATCCACATTTTGGGAGTCAAAGGTCACATCAGTGGTCATGGTTTTTATCAATAAAAAAATTCTTCCTAAGAAGACATTATATGAATGCACTACCTCTAATCTAGCCACAATATGTTTGACTGGCTGGTGTAAAAACTTTAAAGCCATTATTCTCAGTTTCAGTGGTTGCACAGATACTGCGTTTTGCCTTTGTAGGGTAGCGTAGTCAGACACATTAGCCATTGCGCCACTGGCCCAGCGGTCAAGGCTACTTGTGTGCTCGATTGGACAGAGGCCTAGTTGTCATAACATCTACTTTTTCGCATGCTATTAATGCTGAGACAACAACCGGACTCCCCTCTTTATGTTTTGCAAGCTGATTTGTTTTTATGGCAGGTTGTGCTGTTGTTAGGATATTCTTACAGAGCATGGGACACTTTCTCAGTCCAAGAAGTGCTATTCAAAGTCAGAGACTGTCTCCTCTCTAACAGGAAATTACAGGCCTTAGTGCGCTTGCTTGAACAGCTGCAGCGAAATCAGGTAAGGAACCCCCCAGCCCGGCTTTTAAGGGTGTAGGATTATCATCCCTTCCCTGGTGGTCTAGTGGTTAGGATTCGGCGCTCTCACCGCCGCGGCCTGGGTTCGATTCCCAGTCAGGGAATGTGCTTTTGCTCTCCAGTGGCACTCTCGATTGAACCTCTGTGGACTTCAAGCGATTCAAGAAAATGTTTGCGTGTGAAAAAGACCTCCGTCGAGCCAGCGACCTAAGGATTGCCAGCTTTCCACCTACCGTCCTCCGCTCTACCAACTGAGCTACTGAAGGTACGCAGGTTTGGAAAAGAACCACAACCTATCAGGTTGCTGCAGCTCCACTGCTGGCTAAAAAGGTGCTGGCTGTTCGATAAGGGTGGCAAAGACAAGCCAAACAAATAGGTCAGGCTTAAGGAGCACTTTCCATACGTGAAGCAAGTACAAGGGGAGGAATATGCAGTGACCTTTGGCTTTAAGTGTGATACCGCCCCTTTAAGAATATGGGAATGAGGGAAGCAAAGACAAGCCGAACTTCCCATACCGGGAGTCGAAACCGGAGCCGCCTGGGTGAAAACCAGGAATCCTGTCCTCTAGAACATATGGGAACTTCCTACAAAAATAGGTCATGCTAATGGGGCACTTTCCATGTGTGAAACAATTACAAGGGCAGGAATATGCAGTAACCTTTGACTTTTAGTGTGAGACCGCCCCTTTAAGAATATGGGAATGAGCCCAAGGCATTGTTTACTGAATTGAATTGTATCAGACTCACTGTTATTTGTCTCGCACAGAGGGTTCAGTTTACTCCCATTCCTGTGATCGCCCAATAGACACTATCAACTGGTCGTTTGAACAAGGTCCTTGTGAATGTACTTCTGCAATGCATTTGAAAACAGGCATGGTATTATGCTGTCCAAAGGCAAAGCGCAGTAACTACATGTTTGGTCAAAATTGAGTTAAGGCTTGGTGTTGGTTTTGTGACATCTGTTCTGTCTTGTGACAAAGTCTGCTGGTTCATTTTTATTCGTTTCAGAGAAACGAGAATGTCAAAATTGTAGTAACTAAAAAATTAGAGCTAATTCCAAGGCAAACCACAGTAAGTGATGTTAATGCATTCCAGCTTTGTTTTTCCAGCTTTGACACCACAGATAATGTGCTCTGCATTGGTAGTCTTATCCCAAAGGTGATTGTAATACTGTTTGCCACAATAGTAATACCCACACAGAATCAACAAGCCAACCAGCTAGCCTACTATCGTGACACAATCTGCAATGGGCTGACCACGAAGCAAAAGAGGTAGATCGAGCAAGCCAGTAGTCAAAGCTAGAATCTTCTTATCTGTAGTCAGATGCATTATCCATTGTGCCACTGACCCACTGGTCAGGGCCCCTTGTGTGCTCAATTGGACAGAGGCCAAGCCAAGTCAAGTCAAGTCAAAATTAACTATATGGCGAGGGAAGCAAAGTAAAGCCTATTTTCCCATACCGGGAGTTGAACCCGGGCCGCCTGGGTGAAAACCAGGAATCCTGACCGCTAGACCATATGGGAAATTCTGAGACTACAGGTCAGGCTTGTGGAGGACTTTGGCTTTATGACATCTGTTCTGTCTTGTGACAACGCCTCCTGGTTCAAATTTGTCAAAATTGTAGTAACTACAAAATTAGAGGTAATTCCAAGGCAAACCAAAGTTAATTGCACTCTGCCTTGGTAGCCTTATCTCAAAGGGGATTGTAATACAGTTCACCATGATCAT
>JBOFRT010000399.1:0-1156 GCA_051651165.1 Cetobacterium sp. | reverse complement strand
ATCAAAAGGTTTAACGATGTCATAGGATCTTGAAATATCATTGACATTGTATTTCCTCTAATTTTATTCATCTGCTTCTCATTTATATTATCAATTCTTTGCCCCTTAAAAACTATTTCGCCCTCTTTTATTTTTCCATTCTCTTCAAGAAGTTTCATTATACTCATCATAGTAATACTTTTTCCACTTCCTGACTCTCCTACTACTCCTAAAACCTCTCCCTTTAAAAGGTCAAAGGTCACTCCCCTAACTGATTGCACCTCTCCATGATGTGTATCAAAAGATGTTCTTAAATTTTTTACTTCTAATAATTTTTCCATAACTACCCCCTTACCTTAGGATCTAATGCATCTCTTAATCCATCCCCTAATAGATTAAATGCCAATATTGTTAAACATATCGCTAAAGTTGGAAATACTAATTGATATGGATATAATCTAAATCCACCTAATGCATCATTTGCTAGCGTTCCCCAAGAAGCTGCTGGTGGAGTAATTCCTAAACCTATAAAACTTAAAAATGCTTCTGTAAAAATTGCTGATGGTATTTGTAAAGTTAATGTAACTATTATCGAACTCATACTATTTGGTAAAAGATGCTTGAAAAGTATTCTTCTATTTGAAGCTCCAAGTGTTCTAGCAGCTAAAATATACTCTTGTTGTTTTAATTGTAAAATCTCACCTCTCACTATTCTTGCCATTCCAATCCAGTATGATAGTGCTAGTGCTAAAACTATATTTAAAAATCCACCTTTTTCAAAAGTAACCATAATTAAGATTACATATATTGTCATTGGAATAGAGTAGATGATATCTACAACTCTCATCATGAAGGTATCAACTCTTCCTCCAAAATACCCTGATACTCCTCCATATAAAATCCCAATTATTAGATTTAAAAAAGAGGCTATAAATGCAATTGCTAAAGAGTAACGTGCTCCATACATAACTCTCACAAAAATATCTCTTCCTAGTTGGTCAGTTCCAAACCAATGAGCTGCACTTGGAAATCTATTTGTCATGCTTAAGTTAGTTTCAAAGATACTATATTTTGAAAAAATTGGAACTACCACAGCCAGAGTTGTTATCAGTATAATAAATATTAATCCTACTATTGAAAGTTTATTTTGTTTTAATTTTCTCCAAGCATCTTCAGC
>JBOFRT010000398.1:0-3225 GCA_051651165.1 Cetobacterium sp. | reverse complement strand
AAAGAAATGATGTTTAATATCAACATCATTATCATTACAATCTTTTTTATCATTACTGTTTCACCTCTACTGTCATGTACACTTTCTTTTCATGTGTACCCTCTTTAGATATATTAGCTCCTTCTATAACAACCATATTATCGTCTATGATTCTTTTATTAAGGAATTTTGGGGAGTAGATATATGTATCTACTTTCCCATCACCATCTATATCAATTTTATCTTGGCTATATTTGACCCTGTAATGATCTTTTAAATCAGGTTCTTTATTAAGTTCTAATGAAAAAGGTACTTCTACCTTTTCATCATCCACTACCATAGCCTTTATATCTACATCAGAGATAATCTCCAATGGAACTACTACATTTAGCTTAGATTCCATCATTACAGTAGTATTAGAAAGCAATTTTCTAATACTACCATCTTTTTCTGTTTTATCTTCAGTAGGCAACTTAGGTACATCCATATCAGTATTTCCAGTATTTGGAACTACTGGAATACTAGGTATTACATTTGAAAAACTTAATATATTAATTAGCATAAAAAATCCTAGTAATTTTTTCATATCTTATTTTCTCCTTCCCCTTTCAACATTGAAATTCCATATTCTTTTATGTTAAATACATAATAATTGTTATCTGTTTTATAGCAATAGGTAAGGCTTTGAAGTTATCTCCACCTTTTCCCCTGCTCCACACCGTGCATGCGACTTTCACCGCACACGGCGTTCCATCATAATTTTAAATTTTATTTATATTTAGAAAGTGTTTTTAATATTCTTGCATAGTTCTCATTGTCTTTATAATAATCCTCTCTATTTTCGCTTTTTAGTAAAGTTTTGAATGAAGAATCTAGTAACATTAAATTTTCAAGGTCATCACTTCCTCCATGTTCTTTTGGGACTAGCCTATGAACATAAAAGTTGTCATTTCCTGCGATATATTTTCCTGTTACTTCACAAGTTGAGTTTCTTTGGAGTCTCAAAATAGCTCTTATTTGAGGGTCTTCAATTCCAATTATCTCAATTTGTTTTTCTTCTTTCTGTACTTTCTTTTTCGCTGAAAATAGTTTAGGTATTTTAAACTTTATAGCTTGTAGCGTGAAAATTGTAGTTTCTGCTACGTTCCATACTTTAAAGTTATACCCTTTATAGCGGAGTTTGTATTTTTTATCCTTTTCACCAGATGGTTTCCCTATTCTGTTTATTAAGGATTTATTAACTATATACCCAATTTTACTAAAATCAATATTTACCATTGTTGCCATGCGATAATAATTTGGGATTCCTAGTATTACTGAATTAAATTTTAAGACTTGCAGGGCTATCCGTCTTTTTTGTAGCTCTTTTATCTCTTGTTTGATTAGATTTAAAATAGCTTTCTTTGCTTTGTCAGATGTATGTGACCTAACAGTTAATTTATTTCTATTCTTAATAGCTTTGAATTTTATTCCCAAAAAGATACTATACTCTTTTCTTAGATTTACTATTTTTGATTTCTTTTCAGAAATTTCTAGTTTCAATCTATCTTTCAAGAATATTTTAACTAGTTTGAACATCTTTTCCGCAGAACCTCTATCTCTACAGAAGAGTTTAAAGTCATCCGCGTATCTAACAATTCTAACTTCAGTTAAGTTTGTACCCTTCAAAGCTGCTTCTTTATTTCCAAGAGTAGAGTATTCTCTTCTAGTTTTTATTCCCGACCATTGTTTGTGAATCCACCAATCTAGTTCATTTAGAACTATGTTGGCTAAGAGTGGTGAAAGTATTCCCCCTTGAGGAGTTCCCTTCTCAGATTGAATAATTTCTTTATTTTGTAGTAAAGTTTCCACTTTCAGCATCCCTTTTATTAGTGATAAAGTTTTCTTATCGATAAATTTAAATCGCTGAAGTTGTTTTATCAACTTTTTATGATTTATATTATCAAAGAAACCTTTTATATCAATATCTACAACAAAATGTAATTTTGCTATATTTACCATGTGATAACAAGTTGCTATCGCATATTCTGCACTACGTTCTGGTCTAAATCCAAAGGAATTTTTGTGGAAACACTTTTCAACTATTGGTTCTAAAATTTGTTTAAAACATAGTTGCACTAGTCTATCATAGATGTTAGGTATTCCTAACGGTCTAAACTCTCCATCTCCTTTTGGAATATCTACTCTTTTTACTATTCCTGGTGTGTATCTGCCCTTTAAATCATATTTAATTCGTTTTACTATTTCATCTTCAATTTTCAATATATCGCTTATGGTTTCGCCATTCACTCCAGGAGTTTTACTTCCCTTGTTACTTTTCAGCGTGTGAATCGCTCGATAAATATTCGATTCTTCAATTATGCAGTCTATTAAACTCATAGATTGTACGCCTCCTTCTTCCTAAAAATTAGGAAACTTTATTTTCTTGGTTTACGACCATTCATCCATTAATTCTAAATTAAAACAGTTTTAAAATTATTGACTTGGGGCTATCCCTCCCCCACTTATTATCATGGTTTCATCGGTACTATGCCCCTACTCTCACAAGACTAAAGAAATTTCGTTAAGTTATTAACTTATATTCACCAACCCTCTAACTAGGTTTTTGTTGTGTCTTGTTTTCCACGTTCCATATTTTCTATCATTAAATCTACTTAGGTAGTTTCTATAGCCCTGTAAGCTGGATACTGCCTTTAACAGTATAGCGAGTTTCATAGCAGACATTTTTACTAATCGCCACTTACACCACAATTTTGCGGTTATAACATTTCTGTTGTATCTTATTTTAGAGCCTTACATTCAAAACTTTGTCAGCACCTTCGTGCATTCTTACCTTATAGACTTGACTCCCGACCTATCATTATCTCGACCACCTCTGGTTCGCATTTCCTCATCGTTACATGTTAGGGATAACTCTCAGCCAACTTTACCGAGCTTTATACCATTAAGTTTAGTTAGAACCTAATCGCATATCGGAGTATCAGAGGAAGCATTTCAGGGCGTTACTCCTTCATTCTACTTCTCGAAAATACAGTTCTCTGTTATTTCGCTTATTCCCAAGCTACTTTTAACATGTCATAACTTTTCATTATGAAACGTGTCGCACATCTACATAAGTTAGCTTTACAATTTCATCATTAATACCATCTATTTGATGATCTATTCCCATGTAAACAACTTCTATTAGATACTTTTTAGGTAAAAGTCCTGATATTTCAAATATTCCTTGTTCGTCAGGTATTGCCC
>JBOFRT010000397.1:0-1207 GCA_051651165.1 Cetobacterium sp. | reverse complement strand
CTATTTCCCTTAGAGTTTGAATCTGCTGTTATTTTTAAATTTGAAGTTTTTGAATTATAAGAAATTTGTAAATTAGAAATATTTGTCTCTCTTTTTATCTCACCATAATATCCATATATACTAATTCCAACTTCTGTTATCATTTTCATTTGAGCGTCTACTTTACTCTCTCTTTTATTCAATGACTCTTTTAAAGGAATCTCTTTAAATACAACATAACTTTTATATTCTCCAGCTTCCATTCCTGCTTCAGGTTTTACTCTAAATCTCACCACTTGTTTGCTACCTGGTTTGATAGCGACCATTTTAGGATATAACTTTATATGATTATTTAAACTATACTTTTCATATCCAGGAGCACTTTCTAAAAAACTTTCTAATCTCATTGGACCTGTTGTGTTGTTTATTAAAGTTATTTCATTAGTATTTATCTTATCTAATCCTATTTCAAACCTTGTTGGTGCTACACTAAAATTAAAAGAATAGCTTGTCAACATCACTAAAAAAAACATAATTCCTAACATAAATTTTTTCATTTTTTTACTCACTCCATTTCACTTAATATTTTATCATATTTTTCATATTTTAAACTTCTATTAAATTTCTTAAATCTATCTATAATAGAATCTTTTAACTCTTTCTCTTTTTTTAATACATTTCCATTACTATCAACTTCATTTCCTTGTATAAATCTAGACTTTTGGGCTACTAAACCTGCTTTATCATAAATTATAACTTCACCATCTTTTAAACCATTTTTATAATTTGCAACAGTTTTTATATCCCCTGTTTTATAAAAAAACTTCCAAAGCCCCTCTCTCTTATTATTTTTATAAGCCCCCTCTAACATTTGTGCACCATCTGCTCCAAATATTTTTATTCCACCATCTATTTTTCCATAGTTAAAATTTGTTAATGTTTCTAGTATTTCACCTTTATAGAAAAATACAGCTTCACCTTCTAAAAGTCCATTATAGTATTCTACTTTTGTCAGCAATTCACCAATTGGTGAATATTTTACAACTTTACCATGTAAAATCCCATCCTCTAAATTTTCATAACTTTCCATATTTTTATTTTCATAAAAATATGTCCATTGACCGTTCGGTTTATCATAATTATATTTCAGAATTCCCTTAGTATCTCCATTCAAGTACTTTAATGTCCAAACTCCATGTTTAATACCATTTATATATTTTCCTTCATA
>JBOFRT010000396.1:0-1312 GCA_051651165.1 Cetobacterium sp. | reverse complement strand
GTATGACTTTGGATTAGATATAAAAAAATATGTTGGTAAGCAGCTATTTCCAGATTTATTTCATATTGAATTAATAAAAGATGATATTTATAAAAGTTTATTAAATCACAGACTTATAAAAAATGTTCATTATCTTCAGCTAGTTCAAGTAGATGAAAAAATGCATTGTGGTTTTATATTAGAGTTAGAAGAGGGAGCAATAGAGTATGAGGAGGTATTTTAGTGGATAGTGAAAAGATAAATGAAATAACAGAAAGAATGGCCAGTAGAATATCTTTTAATACTGAGATAGGAAGTTTTGCAAGAGATATATTAAGAGCTGTAGCAGTTGAAATGGCTATGGAAGAAAATTTATATAGTGATGATTTAAATACTAGGTTTATTGATACAGCTACAGGAATAGATTTAGATATGTGTGTCAGGGATAAAGGAAAAGAAAGAATAGAAGCTATATCAGCTACAGGAGAAGTTAAAATAATTGGAGCTAATGGAACTGTAATAAAAAAGGGAACTATAGTTACAAGTTCATCTAATGAATATAGAACAATTGAAGAAAAAGAGATAGTTAATGTATCTACTTTTGTTAAAGTTGAAGCTGTACAAGCAGGAGAAAAGGGAAATTGTGAAGTTGGAGAGATAACAAAATTTAAAGAGGATTATATCGGATTAACTTCAGTAACAAATTTAACTAAAATATCTGGAGGAAGAAATCAAGAAACAGATGATGAATTAAAAGCTAGAGTTTCAAGATATATTCAATATCCACCTATATCATGGAATCAATATTACTTTGAAGATAAAGCTAAAGAGATAACTGAAGTTGATAAAGTTAAATGTATTCCATGTTGGAATGGACGAGGTACAGTAAGGTTAATTGTGACTGAAAAAACTAATCCAATAGCAACTGAAGAAGTGAAAAATAAGATAAAGAATCTAATTGATAATGAGATTATATCAGATATTAATTTAACAGTAGATTCAGTAGTAATTAATGATATAGCTTTAGATTTTGAAGCAGAACTTAATACTGACTATTTAGAGAGTGAAGCAAAAGAAGAGATAAAGGTAGCATTAAATGAATTTCTTTTTAAGAATATCTTTAAAGAAAGAATTTTATATTTTGAGGTAGCTTCAATTATAAATAGTTGTAAAAGTATTGAGAAGTTATCAGATTTAAAAATAAATGGGATTAAAGATGATTTAGTGATAGAGCCTGATAAATTATGTAGGGTAAATACAATAACAATAGGAGGAATTAGTTAATGGCAGGTTTTACAAATTATGGAGAAAATCTTGTTATAAATGAAGTTTT
>JBOFRT010000395.1:0-1072 GCA_051651165.1 Cetobacterium sp. | reverse complement strand
GATTATTTATATCACCATAGTGATAAATCCCTTCTCTATCCCATATCTCCTCTTTTGTATTACCGCCAGCTATTGTTAACTTCAATGAATCATACATAAAGTCTACGTAAGCTCTATTCTCAGATGTTTTATTATAAATTATATTTTCATATCTATTATATTGTAAATCTCTATAATTATTAGTTTTTGTAGTTCCATCAAATAAAGCAGTTTTTCTAAATGGATCATTTTGTAAGTTTAGTTTATGCTCAAACTCAGTATAATCATACCCAACTTTATAGAATACATCTTTATATAAATGATACTCACCTAAAGAAGTCTTTAGATCCTTGCTATCATATATACTATATTGTTCTACAGTCCATGGAGTATAATCAAACTTTATTCCATAAAAACCTTGATTATCTAATTTACTAAAATTTGGATCTCTTTCCCAAGAGTTTAACTCTCTGAATTTATTTCCTGTTTTATCATCATAAGATATATTAATCTTATTTACTTTATCATTAAAATTAAATCCAAAATTTTCAGCTCTTGATTGTAAATCTTGTTTTGTAGATCCTGGGTCCATATCATAAAGATAGTTATAATATGCTCCTACTGAATATCTATCATTTTCTTTTTTTATAGATACATCACTTGTTAAATCATAATCTGCTGATGATCCATAATCCATATCATCTAGTTGATCTGCTACTATTACTCCGTATACTTTTTTATCAGAAACAAGATTTACATCAGCTTTAATACTAATATCTTTATCTTCTCCTAAATTTGTTAACTCTGTATTTAAAGTATAGAATCCTAAGCTTCCACCACGGTCTGGTATACCATCGATATATTTCCATGTATTACCTGATCTTCCTTGATTTCCTGCCCCATAAAAATACTTATCTATTGCATCATCTAAAGTTGGAATCATATTATATGTTACATTCTTATAATTTAAATTAAAGAATCCATATTCACCAGAATAGTTATGATTGTAATTGAAATCCCATCTATTGAAGTTTCTTTCTACATCATTTCCATCGGCTTTTTTATCTATTAACCAATCGTTGATATTTAATTG
>JBOFRT010000394.1:0-4465 GCA_051651165.1 Cetobacterium sp. | reverse complement strand
GTCCCCTATTACAAACAGTGCTTTCTTTTTATTAGAATTTGTAAATCCTTTTGGATTATACTTTCTAACTAAAGCTGCTGGAACAACTGAAGCTGAAGATATTTCATCTATATTTTCAGGTAGCTTATTTCCTTTTACTACAATTTTAGTTTCAGAAGCCCCACTTTCTCCATCGTAATTCTTATCTTCCGAAAAACTTAGTAACGTAAAAAATATACACAAGCTTCCTAATATTATTTTCCTCATTCCCTCTCCCCCTATTTAATATTTTTATAATTTTTGCATTTTTATTATACTAAAAGTTCTATATTGTGTCAATTTTTGTTTCTTAAATACTATAATGATTTTATATACTTCTTTTATTAAAAATTTCTTTATATGAATCTTTTAATTTTTCATTATAAAATTTAGCTCCTAAAGTTTTATAAATAGCTTCTATTACAAGTAGTAATGGTACTCTAGAAACTAATCCACTTAGTTCACTTTGAATATTATAACTATTAAAAAATGATAAGCATATATCCACAGATGTCTCAAATGGTGTTTTAGAAAAATTAGTTATTCCAATCGTATATGCACCTGTCTTTTTTATAGTATCAATTAGATTTAAAATATCTTTATTTATTCCTGAGTGTGAAAAAATAATAGTGATATCATTTTCATCTAAAATAGAAGCTTGTAAAAGTTGTGAATGAAAATCTAATGTAAAAAAACATTTTATTCCTAATCTAGTAAATTTATTCCAAGCTTCAACTGCTAACGTTCCAGAAGTTCCCATTGCAAATAAATATATATTTTTCTTTTGGCTTAATACTGATACTACTTTTTCAAATGTTTCTTCATCAAACTCCTCAATACTTTTATATAAGATATTAGCATTTATAGTTGCTATATCCGAATATGTTTGAAGATTATTAAAATCTAAGCTACCTATATTACTACTATTTATTTTTGAAGGATTTATAAATTCTTTTGCAATTAATAATTTTAATTGATAAAAATTTTCTAAATTTAATTTTTTAGTAAATCTCGAAACTGTAGAAATGGATGTTTCACAATACTCTGAAAGAGTTTCTATTGTTATATCTGTTATATCTAAGGGATTTTTTAATATATAATCAGCAACCTTTCTTTCACTACTAGTAAAGTCCTTATAAATATTATGTATCGAAAACAATATACTATTATTTGGTTTCATCTAACACATTCTCCTTTAGCACTGAAAATTTTTTTCATAAAATAAAAAAAACTATCACTGTGCTCCTATTAGTTCTTGTGGTATTATACAATAAATTTAACGTTAAATAAAATGTTTTAATTTACGCGGAGGGGTGTATGAAAAAAATTATTGTTAACAAATTACAAGAGTTTGCAAAAGGAATATTTGTTCCGGTACTTATCCTACCAATTGTTGGTATTTTATTTGCTTTTGCGAGCATTTTTACAAATTCAAGAGTACATAATGTACTTCCATTTTTAAATAACTCTTTCTTTATTGACTTTGGAAAAATTTTAGGTCAATCACTAATTCCAATAATAGGAACGTATCTCGGTATTTTATTTGCTGTAGGTTTATCAATTGGATTAGCTAAGAAAGAAAAACATCATGCTGCATTAGTTGGAATGCTATCATATTTTGTTTTCATTCATAGTATGAATACTTATATGGGAATAAAAAAAGCATTAGTTCCTGTTGATCAATTAAGAGGTTCTGGACAAACTATTTTAATGGGTGTTCAGATAATCGATATGGGAATATTTTTAGGAATCGCCATTGGAATAATAGTCCCCTTCATTCATAATAAATTTATTGACAAAGAACTTAAAGGAGCTTTTCAAATTTATGGGGGTCCTAGATTAGTTTTTATAATCTCAGCTTTTGCAATGATTTTATTTTCTGTCATAGCTACTTACATATGGCCAACAGTTCAACATGGAATAAACAATATCTCAACTTTTATCGAAAACTCTGGAGAAATAGGAGTATTCACATATGGTTTCTTAGATAGATTACTTATTCCAACAGGACTTCATCATTTAATTTATCCAACATTTTTATATACAAATTTTGGTGGAAGTGAGATGGTTAATGTTATTAAAAATGGAGAAGTTGTTCCTCAGTTATTTGAAGGAGCAAGAAATATTTATAATGCTCAACTTTCTAATATAGATTCTGTAAGTCAATTTACAAAATATACAGTTTGGGATGCAAGAGGAATTAGCAAAATTTTAGGTCTTTGGGGAGCTGCTTTTGCAATGTATAAAACTGCTAATAAAGAAAATAAACCTAAAATCAAAATAATTTTACTTTCTGCCATGGGAGCTTCAGTTTTAGCTGGTGTAACAGAACCAATAGAATTTTCTTTTTTATTTACTGCACCTATTTTATTTGTAGTTCATGCTATTTTATCCGGTTTAGGAATGGTTGCATTCTCTTTACTAGACTTAAGAAGTATAGTTCCAAATGGAATTATAGATTTCATTCTAATAAATATTCCAGCGGGAATAGATAGAACTGGTTGGCCTTTAGTTCTAGTAATTGGATTAGTTCAAGCCATAATATACTACTTCGCTTTCAAGTTTTTAATAGAAAAATTTAATTTAAAAACTCCAGGAAGAGAAAATTCTAATGAAGATGTTAAATTATATTCAAAAAAAGATTATCAAAATAAAAAAAGTGAAAATACTGGTAAAGATATTATTGATTATCTTGGTGGTATCAATAATGTTGTTAAGGTTGAGAATTGTTACACTCGTTTAAGAGTTACTGTAAAAGATAGTCATCTTATAAAAGAAAAAGAACTTCTTACTACAGGAGCATCAAACGTAATTATTATAGATAAAGAAAACATTCAGATTGTATATGGAATTAATGTTAGAAGTGTCAGAAATAAAGTCGAAGATTACTTAATTACACAAACAATTTAAATAAGGGAGGAAATTTAAAATGAAAAAATTCTCAATAGTTATAGCAGGAGGAGGAAGTACTTTTACACCGGGAATTATCTTAATGCTTCTAGAAAATTTAGAGCGTTTTCCAATTAGAAAAATAAAATTATATGATAATGATGAAAACAGACAAATGATTATAGGTGAAGGTTGTAAAATTTTAATAAAAGATAAAAATCCTGAAATAGAATTTGAATATACAACAAATCCTGAAATAGCTTTTTCAGATGTAGATTTTGTAATGGCTCATATAAGAGTAGGGAAATACCCAATGAGAGAATTAGATGAAAAAATACCTCTAAAATATGGTGTTGTTGGCCAAGAAACTTGTGGTCCAGGTGGTATTGCTTATGGAATGAGATCTATCGGACCAATTATTGAAATGATTAATTATATGGAAAAATATTCTCCAAATGCTTGGTTTTTAAATTATTCAAATCCAGCAGCTATTGTAGCTGAAGCTACGAGAAGATTAAAACCTAATTCAAAGGTTCTAAATATTTGTGATATGCCTATTGGAACAGAAACTAGAATGGCTAAAATACTTGGACTTTCATCTAGAAAAGAGTTAGTTGTAAGATATTACGGTTTAAATCATTTTGGTTGGTGGACCGATGTTAGAAATAAGGCTGGAGAAGATTTAATGCCAAAATTAAAAGAATATATTTCACAGTTTGGTTATCTTCCTCCAGAAGTTGTTGATAAACAACATATGGATCCTAGTTGGATTGAAACACATAAAAAAGCAAGAGATATTATGAAATTAGACCCTAATACTTTACCAAATACATATTTAAAATATTATCTTTTCCCAGATTACGTTGTGGAACATTCTGATAAAAATTATACAAGAGCAAATGAAGTCATCGATGGTAGAGAAAAACATGTCTTTGGAGAATGTAAAAGAATTGCAACAGAACAAACCTCAAAGAATACAACTTTGCATGTTGATGTCCATGCCTCATATATAGTGGATTTAGCAAGAGCTATTGCTTTTAACACAAAAGAAAGAATGCTTCTTATAGTTGAAAACAATGGAATTATAAATAATTTTGATTCTACAGCAATGGTTGAAGTTCCTTGTCTTTTAGGATCAAATGGTCCAGAACCATTAAAAGTTGGAGATATTCCACAATTTCAAAAAGGATTAATGGAGCAACAAGTTTCTGTTGAAAAATTGACAGTAGAAGCTTGGATTGAAGGATCATATTTAAAATTATGGCAAGCTTTAACACTTTCAAAAACTGTTCCTAGTGCAACAGTTGCAAAAAATATTTTAGATGATTTAATTGAAGTAAACAAAGAGTTTTGGCCTAATTTAAAATAAAACTCGATATCTAGGAGATAAAATATGCTAAAAAGTCAAGAAATAAGAATGAAAGCACCAGAAATGGACCCGTTAAGAATTGGAATGGGTTGGAAAAAAGAGGATTTATCAAAACCACAAATTATAATACAGAGTACTTATGGAGATAGTCATCCAGGAAGTGCTCATTTAAATACTTTGGTATTTAAG
>JBOFRT010000393.1:0-1527 GCA_051651165.1 Cetobacterium sp. | reverse complement strand
TCTATTACAAGGCCTAAAACAGCCTGTTGTTTCTTTATATCTAAATTCTCAATATCTTCTATAATAGCTATAACCTCTTCTTTGAAGGTCTTATTTATCTGAGTAGTCACTTCTATTTCCTCTTTAGATACAAGAGCTTCTAATTCCTTATTTATTTCGCCAACCCTTTCTTTTTGGGTATCTCTATCTATCAATCCATCAATATAACTGTCTATGATCCTTTTCTTTTTATCCTCTAATTTCTTTATTATCTCTTTTATAGATTTAGAATTTTTTTTATTTTCTATTCTAGTATCTAAGAACTTTAAATTTAAGATATAATCTTTTACTTCTTCTAAGATAATACTTTCTATTTTATCAGCACCTATACTTTTACCGCATACTGGGCATGAGTAGTATTTATAATAAAATGGTTCTGTTTTTCTAGCTTGAACCTTAATATACATCTTCCATTTATCACAATGGTTAATTAACCCTGATAAAATGCTAGTTCCTTTACTTCTTCTTGAATGCTTAAAAGTCTCTAATCTTCTTTGAGCTAAGTTAAACACATCATCTGATATAATTGCCTCATGTTTCCCTTCAAAAACTTCTCCTTCTTTATTTCTTTCCCATTTGCCTGTATTATGATTTTTACCCTCAAATCCAAATTTTGTTTTTCCATTATAAGCTACATTTGTTAATCTCCTCCATACTCCAGGATGACTAACATTATATTTTCTTCTTAATTGAGCTATTGAATACCCATCAATAAAATCTTGAAAAAACTCTTTTATTACTTCAGCTTCTTCTTCAACTATTTCTAAAATATTATTCACATTCCTATATCCAAAAGGAGCTTTAAAAGGGTAGTATCCTTGAGATGTTAAAAATTTCATCCTTGTTTTTACCCTTTTTGATATTATGTCACTTTCTGTTTCAGCTAAAGATGCAATCATACCTAACATTATTTTAGAGGTTGGAGCATCTGAGTTTAAATAACTTTCTGTTATACTTTCAAAGGAAATTTCTTTTACTCTCATAGAATGAACCAAATTATGGATTGTTACACAACTTCTAGCCAATCTAGATAACTCATAAAAAATTAAAACATCAAAATTATTTTCTGATATTTCATTTTGTAGTTCAACAAATCCATCTCTGTCAGAACTTCTTCCAGAAGCAACTTCTTTTATTATTTTATAAACTTTATACCTCTTAAAATTACAATATTCTATTGCTTGTTTTTCTTGGTTACTCAAAGAGTCTTTCTCTTCCTGCATTATGTCAGAAACTCTTAAGTAAATTAAAGCTTTTTTCATAGCTAACTCCTAATTTATTTTGTAGTATTCTTTAAAAATTCAAGCAAAACTTTTCTATTCTCCTCAATTTTAGTATCATTTTTTATAGTAGAAATTCTAGTTATTTTCATAATATCCTCCTCTTGTTCGGAACTTCCGAACTCTATTTTTTCTTATAATTAGTTTTTCTATTCTTTTTTCTATTTTTATTCTTCTTAAATTTTCTAATTTCTGTGGTATTAAATTT
>JBOFRT010000392.1:0-9578 GCA_051651165.1 Cetobacterium sp. | reverse complement strand
AATTCAAGTACTAATTCTTTCTCCTCCATAATCCACCCCTTTTTATGCACTTCTTAATTCTGCAGGTTCTATCCATGTTGAAATGTACTCTAATACATTTGTTAAATCTTTCCTTTTTATATCTCTGTAACTAGCAACTCCAAATCTATTTTTTAAATCTCTATATAGCGATTGAAACATACTTTTTTTATTATCATGATTATTTTCTATATCCATTCTTTGATATACTCTAGTTCCAACTGCTCTTTGAATTTTTCTTTGTTCCCCATGATCTACTCTAATTTCATTATCTACTTTGCTTTCTATAGAATCCATTCTAAAATTTAATTTTTCTTGTTCCTTTAATGTTTGAATCATTATTTCCTGGATAGTCATAGGTTTATTTTCTAATTCTTCCAATTTTTTTATTATAGCTTTTCTTACAAACTTAGATTCCCTAACTAAAACTTGTTTAGCTTGTGCTGTTGTAAGTTCAAACATTGGTTGTTCTTTATTTTGAGAATTTCTATAAGAGGACGGCAAAATTTTCTGCTCTCCTATTTCTTCGGAAAATTCCTCTCTTATTATATCGAGTAAAGTTTTATGTTGGAGCTCCGCTCTGCTGCCCTCTTGTTTTCTAAAAAAATTAATTTGCTCCAGTATCTCCAAACTTGTTATATTTTTATTTCCTATATTTGTTAATTGCATAATAACCTCCAAAATAATTAATTTAATATTTCAATTACTTCATCTAATGACCTTACAATATAATATTCCTGCCCATGTTGTTTAAATTTACTTTCAATCTCTTTTTGCTCTTTACTTTGTTTTCCTATTGGTGTCTTAACTTCAATTCCAATAGTTTTTCCAGCTTTTATAACTAATATATCTGGAAATCCCTTCTTACTCCCTTTAGGCATACTTCTAAACTGTTTATATTTAGGATCATATACTGGAGTATTATTGACCCTTTGAAAAAATATCTTCCCTTTATTCTCTAAAATTTGTAAATAATCTATTATGCTTGATTGTATCTCTGATTCTTTCATTTTTATCTCCTAATCAAATCTTATATAAACTGAAATCCCTTCCGTTTGATAACTATTTTTTATTGTCACAAATGTATTAAATATTTCTATATTACTTGTTTCAAATTTATCTTTTATTTGTTTTTTTAGTTCTCTTTCAAAAACTTTGAACTCTTCCCTTATTTCTATTCTATAAGCAATTACTTGTTTAGATAATGCTTCTCCTTTTACATAATCTATTTTTATTTCCTCAATTATCTCTGGAATTAACCTCTTAATATTTTTAAATAATTTTATTCTAATAAAAGATTTTTTATACATTTCCTTTTTTAGAAATACATCTCTTTGAAGTTTTAAATTTTGCATTTACTCCTCCATTATTTTGTATATTTTCCTGTTTCTAAGTATTGGTTTAATTTTACTGAGTGCTTAAATGTCTCAGTTCCAATATCTATTAATCCTTCATCTTGCATTTTTCTTAACATGTTTTTACAAGCTAATATCGTATCTAATACCTCTTGAGCTATATGGCTATTTCCTCTACTAAAACAAATTCCCATCTTGATTTCTGTATATTCTTCTTCTATTTTTAAAAACTTATCTTCAATGCTTTGTTTAGGTTCTAAATAATAATCCTCCATGTATTTAAACATTATTTTCACTCTCCAACAGTTCATTTAGTTCTTTAACTACTATTTTTGCAGAGTCTAAAGTATAGTATTTTTTATCTGGAACACAATGTGATGTATTGTTCATATAATCCCATCTTCCATTTTCAAGCTTTATTAATAGAAAATTACCCTCTCCAAATTTAAACTCTTTCTCTATCAAATCACTCATTATTTCTTCTTCAGTTCTTTTAGGTTTGTAATCTAATTTGAAACCCATAGCTTTTAATAAATTACAAGCACCTTCAACATCTAGATTGCCTTGTACGTATTCATTATTGTTTGCTATAACCCTTATAGTTCTTACCCTATCGTAACCTAAAAGAATTTCAACTTCTAACCCCATTCCATTTTCTAATCCATCTAGTTCCTCAATTTTTCTAACTACTATTGTCTGTTGAATTATAGGTTCACTAATTCCAATATCTATTCCTATATGAACTCTAGTTTCTTCAACAACTTCAAATCTATTTTTAGCATATGTATCTTGAATCCCGTTATTATTTATAATAATATAAAAATCACTCCAAGAATTAATAACTTCATACACTTTGCCTTTAGTTAGTGCTCCATTTAAACCTCTTGAATTAATACACTTTACTTTTATTTTCACTTTTACCCCCTATCAATAATATAAACTCTTTCTATCTGATTTTCTTTGATTATTACACTTGCATATCCAGCAGCAATTATGATTAGTAAAAATACTAACATTAATTTTTTCATAAATTCCTCCTATCTCATAAACATAAACATTGCTTTCATAAAGCTTATATTCATCTCTTGACTTATTAAATTGAATCTCAAAACGTTATATATTGTTCCTAATACTATTCCTAAAATTGCAATTATAATCAGTACTTTATTTTTCATTCTCTCCTCCTAGTTTCTAAGATTTAATAAATCAACTATAAAGCTTTCAAAACTCTCTTTTGAATCAATTATTTTATTTTTATTTAAGTAATCTCCATATTTTTCCAACAATATTTCTTCTTGATATAGTTCCATATTAGTTTTATCTAGTTTTAATTTCACAATTCCCCCTTAATCTAAATATTTTTTAAGCATATTTTCATACATAATTTTATTTTTAGTTTTCATTGTTACTAAAAATCCTTTAGAAATTTTATCTATTAAAACAGCTTTTTCAATCAGTTCCTTTTCTAATTCTGGAGTAAGTTCTACTTGTGGCAGTTTTTGTTTTTCAACTTCCATTCTTTCAAATTGTCTTTTTTCAATAAATTCTTTTTCTTTATCTAGTGATGAAACAAAATTATTTTTTATATTATCACTAGGTATATCCCAATTGTTTTCTAAAGCCGAGTAAATATATCCATTCCCTTTTTTATTTTTTTTAGAGTATTCAACAACTGTTTTAATTCTCTCTAAATTTAAATCTCTATTTTCAACTAAAAACATAATATTTTTACAAGTAGGTACATCATGTATTTCTTGCATTAAATATTTTTTCAATTCATTTATTTCTTCAGAAATAGAACTACTACTATTTTTTTTATTCGAATTATCAATCGGGTATATATAATTTAGTTTAGTAGTAGTTTTTATTAATTTAGTCTTATTTAAAAGATTAGTCTTATTTATGTCCGTGTTTTCCGACTGGTTAGTAGTCGGATTTTCAGTACTAGTGTGGTCGCTTTTTCCGACTGGTGTAGTAGGATTTTCAGTAGTACTTTTTTTCCGACTACTTTTTGGATTTTTTACATCTTTAAACTTTATTTGATTTAAATCATCTTCTAAATAAAATCTAGTTGCTTTACCTTGAAATTTTTCTTGAATAATTACTTTACTTTCAACCAATCTTTTTATAGAATCAATAACTTGATCTTTACCAATTTCAATTTCATCTCTAATACCTTCATGTGTCATAAAAAAATAAATCTCTTCATTTTCATTAACCAGATTATTTTTTACTGATAATTTCCAGTTATTAAATGCTAACGTGTAAACAACAATATCTACAGGTTTTAAACCATTAACTTTAAGTAGCCATTTTGGCAACTGATAAAATTCTAATTTTTTGAAATCTTTAATTTTCATTCTACTCATTGTTCCTCCTGATGACTAGAACACTGCCAAGTAACTCTAGTCTTTATTTATTCAATTGTTACCCTCAACCCTTAGAGTTACTTGGCTATGGGTTAAGAGCACCAACTGAACGCCTACAATTAAGTAGGCAATAACATAAAATTAAATTATAAATTGGAATACAGAGTTTGTATTTTAAAAATAAAAATAATTTAATCTTTTGTATTTTGCGTATACGCAAACATTTTTGCAAAAAAAATTAATTAGATTTAAATATATTGTTAGCTTTTTTTAAAATATCTTCTTTTTTTTTAGGATTATTTAGTGCTAATCTAAGACCCCATCTACTCTTATATCCCAACATTTTAGGAACTTCTGATTCCATTTTTTTCCCACTTGATATTGCTGCTGCTTTTAAATCTGTATAATTTTTTATCATTAGCTTCACCTCGTTTTTTAATACATTATATATTATTTTTTGCGAATGTGCAATATTTAATTTTTCATATTTGACTTTACTTTTTTTATAGAGTATTATTTTAATATACAAATTATATTGGAGGGTTATATATGAAAAAAATTCTTTTACTATTAACTTTACTTAATATCAATTTATTTGCTAATTATAGTGTTAAAATATTAAATAAAGAAATAATTAAATCTATGAAATATTCAATAGATTTCGAGATTCCAATAGTTAAAGGGAAATTTCCGACAGAAGAAATAATGCAAGAAATAGCATATAATGAAAAATTGAAAAATCCTGGATATGAAAATTATTTTATTTCTTTTTACTTACCAAAAATGGAAATAAATAATGGTTACTTTGCTACAGCTATAAATACAAATGGTAATAATCCTTATATGACACCTAAAATTTTATATACAAATTTACTTTTTGATGAACATTATTCAAAGTATTTAAAAGAAGATAAAAATGGCAATATTTATTTAGAAGACATAAAATAATAATTAAAGATGGGGGATTCATGAAAAAAATATTAATTTTATCTATTTTAATTTCTACTTATGCTTTATCTCATCCAGGAAGATTAGATTCAAGTGGTGGTCATTGGAATAGAAAAACAGGAACTTATCATTATCACAGAGCTACTTCTAGTTCTTATAACTCAACTTCTTCAAATTCTACTACATCAAAAAGCACAAAAACTATTAGTACAAAATCTACTACTACTCAACCAAAAAAGACTACTATAAAAAAGCCTTTAATGTCTGAAGATGAAATTTATACAAGACTTACTTTTTTAAGATATACAGGACCAAATGCTATACAAAATTTCCAAAGAGATCATGGACTTACTCCTGATGGAATAGCAGGACCTAAAACTATTCAAATTTTGAGACAAAAAACAGATGGATTAATTTAAAAAGCACCCTTATAGGGTGCTTAATTTATTTTTAACTTTTTTGAATTTTGTTGCATTTTTAAAAAAAATGGAGTATTCTTTTAATATAAAAATATATATTATTAGGAGGTCCAATATGAATAGAAATTCTGTACATACATCCGAAGAATATTTTATATCAAAATTAATTATTCCATTTTTAGTAGAAAGAAAATTAATTCATAAAATTTTAGAAGAAAAGAGCACACATTTAATAGAACTAGCTATCGATGAATTTTCAAAACTTGATTCAAAATCAAAAAAAAATTTAGCTTCTAAAATATATAAAATTTTAGAAACTAAATATTCATAGTCAATTTTACCCAACTTTTGCAGAATTATTTTTAACACATTCTTCTACTATTAAAGTTGGATTTTTTATTTCTGCAATCAACTTGTCTCTTTGAATTTTTAATTTTTCATTTAAAAAATTATGTCTTACTTCAAATTCAGAAATTAATTCACTCCATTTTTTTACATAAACTTTATAATTTTCGACTTTTTCAGTCAAAAATTTTTCTCCATGATTACTTGCACTTTTATACTTATCCTCTATAAATCCATCTGTAGCTAATTCTTTTCCAGTTAATATAAATACCCACTCTTCATTTAAAGCATTGAATTCAGGAGTCTTTCTAATTACACTTTTATAATCTTCTAATTGTCTATATTCTTTTCTTGAAAGTTTCACAGAAGGTCTTTTTAGTTCTACAACTATATTTCTTATTTTTCCATCTTTCATATCTTTACAACATAAAAATATATCCATCTCTTTTTTTGCATCTTCGTGAATTACATCTATATTTTTCTCTTCTCCAGTGACTTCTAACCAATATTTTTGAACTGCTTCTTTAAATTTAGGCTCTGCAGAAGTTATCAATGAAAATTCTTCTCCAAATATCCAAAAATGATTCTCTATAAATTCTTGAATATGAGGTACTTCATATGTATTAAGATTTTTATTATAAACCAATTCTTTTAAGTACTCAATTGCTTTATACCTATCTTCTATCAATTTAATCGTATTTGTTAAACTTTGAATTGAATTTCTTGATAATATTTCTTTTAATTCTTCTCTTTCTTCAGAGCTTAGAGATACTATTGGCTCTAATACTTCAAATAATGAATCTCTTTCATCTGAATCCATTACTAAACCTAATAGTCTTATTAATGTTTGCTGTTGTATTTTACTTAAATTTGTAAAAATTTTAGGTTCTACTATATACAATTCCTCCACAAATCCTTCTAACTCTTCTTCTTTAATTTTATCCCAAGGATTTTGGCCATACTTAGGAAATGCATTGTTCGACTTAAGTTTTTCTATTGCAGGTTTCGCTTGTATTTTTAAAAATTTTTTTCTTTCTGTATTTAAGAATTTATTTAAATCTTCAATCAAATTTTGAAAAATTTTATCAGAATTTGTTTTGGAAATATATAATGTTTGACCATCTTGAATATCAACTTTTTCTTTATAAATAAATTCGTCAAAATACTGACTTTTTATAAAAATACTATGTTTAAACTGATCTCCTTTTCTATTAAATTTTGTATTTTCTGATAATACTTTTTCTGTGTTATCTCCCAAAAAATAATATTTAGATGTTTCTACTTGTCTATCCTTCCAAATACAAAACTTAAATGCAAATTTAAATCCATCAATAACTTTTTCATCTTCAATTATTTTTATAATAGTATCACTATATTCCAGCTTTATTCCGTTTACTAATATTTCCACATTTAAATTTTTCTTTAACTCTAAATAATAATTAAAATTTTTCTTTAGTTCTTCCATCAATTTCTCTTGAGTAAATATTGTTTCTTCTTTTAAAATAAACTCAACTTCTGTCATACTTTCAACTTCTTCAATAGACAATTCATTACTTGTTTCATAAGAATCTAATGTCTTTTCATTCATTTTTATTTCATACTTCTTATAATTAAACTCTTCAGTTTTATAAATTGTCGTCCATTTAGCAGAAGTTGCAAAATTAAAAAAACTAAATCTTCCTATTCCATTTCTTCCATGAGTTGTTTCTAAATTTTTATATAATGCTTTTGATGAATGGTAAAAAATTTCAAACTTATTTTTTAATTCTTTAAAATTTATGCCTGTCCCATTATCAATAACTTTAATTTTATCAATTCTTCCTAACTCAGTAAAATTTAATTCTATTTCTATCTTTGTAGCTTCTGCATCAAACCCATTCCATATATATTCAAACAACGAAGAATATATATTTTTATTTTTTAAAGCTTTTTTTATACCATTACTATCTATACTTATATTATTTTGCATATCCCCCTCCTTTCATCAATTATACCCTTAAAAATATTACTTAACAACTTTTTTTTATTGTTATTAGTTATTAAGACTAAATAATAAATCTATAATAAAAAACTTAATTCGTTTTATCTTTTTTTAATAAATCTTTATTTTTACCAAATAATATTTCTTCTCCTCCTTCATAAAAAGTAATTTTACCACCATCACCTATTGTTCCTATTATTGGAATAGTCATCCACTTTAAATCTTCTACCTCTTTTACAGGTATTTTTTTCTTATTTTTTAAATCATCATTCTTCATAATTCCTCCTACTATCATTTTATTTTCTACTTTTTTGTAGAAAGTTTTAACAAAAAAAATTATTATTTGAATTTGTATCTGGAGTAATATTTTAATTCTTCTAGTAAATCTGATTTAATACAACTTTTATAATATTCATTAAAGTTATTATCAATTATTAAATGAGCTGCAAATTCATTAGCTTCATCTTCAAAAGTTGAATATTTTTCAAAATTTCCATACTCTAATAAATTTTGAACATCCTTAGACGAATGGAGTAAACAGTGCCCAAGCTCATGAGCACATATTATCTTTTTATCTAAAGATGATAGGTTTTCATTTATAATAATAAATTTTTTCCTTAAAACTTTCTTATAAAACCCTTTTACTTCTCCAAGATTATAATATCTAACTTGTATCTTTAAATATTTACATATCTTAAAAGGATCTGATGTTCCCCAACGTTTTTTTAAGTTATTTACTCTTCTATAAATGTCTATCATTGTTGATACCCCTTTTATTTTTTTCTTTTATTTAGTTGTTTTGCTTCAAAATAAACTTCTGTTAATGCGTCTAATACTTTCTTTTTATCTTCTTCTGATATTTTGCTATCAGTAAAATACATTGTAGCTTCACTCATAAAATCTCCATAATGATTCTTCTCTCTTTTTGTTAATTTTCCTACTTTTTCATCTTTAAAGTCATTTTCATCTAGAAAATCTAATTCTTTAAAAATTTTAACAAAGTCAAGTTTATATATTTTACAAAAAGCTCTTATATACTTTGGATTCATATTTTTAACAGTTCCATTTTCATATCTTGAAATATTACTAACATCCAAATCTAATCCACATTCATTTTTTAATAAATATTGAACATCCTCAAGGCTATAATTTTCTTTTTTTCTTTCTTCTTTAAATAATTTTCCAATCTCTTTATTTTTATCCATATTTTTTAACTCCTTAAATTTCTTTATTCAAGACTATTATAATCTTTTTTTTGCGAAATCACAAAAAAATATATTGCAAATTCGCAAAAATGATGTTATTATATATTCATAAGGCTTCTAAAGCTGATTTTTTTTAAATATGTGTTTGCGAATACGCAAAATAAGGAGGTAACTATGAAACAGAAAAAATTAGAAAATGACTTATGGGAATTTAAATTCAATGGATTTACCATTACAGATACTTATTCAGAATGTATAAAAAATTTAGAACTAGCGATTAGTTTACTGGGGGTCAAATGAAAACCATAACAGAATTAACAATCGTAGGACTTGGAGTATTAGTAGTACAAACAATAATAATGAAAATGATGTAGGAGGAAAAATGTTAGGAAGAGAACTTTTACAAATTGAAACAGACTTGATGATAAGAAATTTAAAGCCATTTAAAGAAGATAATGACATTATGTGTGAGTGTGGAGAACATAAAGCCAAATGGATACTTACAGATGATTTTATGAAAGGTTGGCACATGAACTTATGTGATAATTGCTTACTAGAAATGAGAGAAGAATATAGAGAAGAAGGTACGAGCTATAAAGCAACCCTTATCAAATAGGGTTGCTAACCTTTAGGTTTTAATTACATACTCAACTCACTATCCCCCAGTGAAAAAGTTGTTCCCCCCGACAACTGTTGAGTATGTAATCAAGACTTAAAAAAGATTAAGGGAGGTCTGAAATGACTATAAAAGAGTTAAAAGAAATTGCAAAATCAAAAGGTTTAAAAGGTTACAGTAAACTTAGAAAAGCTGAGTTGGAAGAACTTTTAAAAGAGCCTACAGAACAAGAGAAATTCTTAGAGAATATAAATCCTGAAATTGAAGTAATTCAATACAAAGATGAAAATGATTGGTTAGAAACTAGAAAGCTTGGATTAGG
>JBOFRT010000391.1:0-1419 GCA_051651165.1 Cetobacterium sp. | reverse complement strand
CCATCATTTTCATAGTATATATCGCTATCATCTAATTCATTCTCATGTCCGCAAAATCTGCAAATAGCTCCATCTGAATTGTAATTAAGATTAGAACCTATTTCTTTCTCATAAGTATTCAAATATTTCTGATATTCTTTACAAACAAAATCCCAATCACTCGCAAGTTCTTTTGCTTCTTCATCATCACAAGCGTTATTTGCTATATACTCTTCTTTAGTTTCAGAATTATCACATAGCATAGAACTTCCTAAATATTCATCAAATTCGTGCATTGTCAACATCTATCTAGCCTCCATACTTTTCCAGTTTTTTAAATTCATACCAACAAATTTTGAGTACTTACTTTCTTTAATTGGTTCTCCAAGTTTTAAGATTTTATCTTCATAGTATCTATAGTATTCAATTGTATTTTTATAAATAACATAAAAGTAAATAGATAATTCCATCATCTTTAGAACTTTATAAAATTTTTCATTCGCTATTTCAACTAGGATTCTAAGAACTTCATTTGCTATTGTTATTTTTTCAGGAAGTTTTTGTGTCCAGTTTCTAATCCAACCTTTTTTGGAATAGCTATTATTAAAATTATTTGTAAAATTACCGACATTTTCAGCAAACTTTTCTGATAATGTTTTACTCAAAATACAATCTCCAGTATATTTTTGGATATTCATAATATTGTTATAGATATTTATAAGCATTAATTTAACTTCGGGATCTAATTTAAATTTTGTTTTTCTGTAATACTGAGTAATCTCGAATATATGTATTTTTAACATTATGAAAATATACTTTAAAAATAATGAATCCTCTGTATTATCATGTGCCCAAAACTCCTCGGACAGTTTGTTTCTATAAATTTCAATTAATCTATTTTTATTCATTTATTAAGCTCCTTTAAAATAAACTTTGTTGTTCCCAGTACTTAATTACTTTTGCACTTTTATATTTTCTAGCGGCTTTAAGATAAAGCTGGACTCCTTGTTCAAGGGTTTCTGTTATACCAATAGCTTTTATCTTTCTAGCTAGTTCTATATTAACAAGGTACTTTTTAGAATATTTATTATAAAAAACTCCATTTATCTCACTTTTAAGACTAATCATTTTTCCTTGTTCTATTGCATATTTGCCATGTATTTCCATAGTGCAACCTCACTTTTATTCATAATTCTCTTTTTTAAATGCTTTAAAATGTCCAGGATAAACTTTTTTAAGTTCCATAATCATTGTTGGATTCAACCAAACTCCTTGCAAATGGTATCTATTTTCAAACTCAGTTAATCCTATTGAATGAGCTAAAGAATGATGTTCTCTACATAGTGGTATAAATCCAGTAAGTAATCCTGTATCTTGTTCATATGGAACTCCTAGTGCTGGAGTATGATGTAAATCTGCTTCAATTCTTCCACAGACAGC
>JBOFRT010000390.1:0-2002 GCA_051651165.1 Cetobacterium sp. | reverse complement strand
AATTTTTATTATTTGAAACTTGTTTGTTTTTTAATTTTCTAACCATAAATCCCTCCTAAGTATTGTACGGACAAACAGGCACGTTTAGCGGTTCGTGAAATTTAGAAAATTTCTCAACCTCTAACGCCTAAACATTGGGATAAATTCCCTTAATGTTTAGTGACTCTTGCGAGTATTATTTATTTAAATTTTTTGTGATTGGTTGAGTCCAATCCTCGCCACGCTTTCGCTACCTCGTCATTGTACTCTAGTAGCTGTTTTCCGAACCTATTTTATATTTATTTTTTGTATATTTTTATAAAAATATATTGACTACGACACTTGTTTTTGATAAACAACGGTTGAGGAAGTCCGCTCAAAGGGCAGACTTCCCCCCGCAAAAAACGCGGGTGGTGTTTTTGATAGACAACGTATAGTGTCGCCGACAAAGTTCCATGCTCTTGATATGCTCTAATTTGTCTTTAGATAGATACCCACTCCGATAGCTTTCTCAGCTCCCAGCACCTATATACCCTAGCCCTTGCATTTAGCCAATAGGTAATCATATTCAAGCCCCCAAAGAGTGCCCTCCTAGTGTTTTTTAACAGCCACTACTACTGTTGCAACTATTCCTAAAACGGCTTAAAATTCCGTTTATCGCCTTGCGCATGGCGACAAGGAATTTCTATCATCAAGCGATAAAAAACTCCTTAATTTAAATTTTATGACTGCAAGATTCACTATATATTTTTTTATAAATATATAGGTGTTGTATTAATGCTTATTTTCAAAAAAAAAGCGACTACATAGTCTTGTAGTCGCGATACTTTCTAATTTATTTTCTAAAGTTTTTTTATCCCTAAGTTTATTTTGTTCTTGCAAAATCCAACTTTTTTTGATAAAATCGTTCTAGTAAATAATTAGTTCTGTACTACGAATACAAACTAATTAGGCTCTAAATTTCTTGCAGGAAATTTAGGGCTTTTCTATTTTTTTGTAACTTTTTATTTTGGTTAATAATTTATCTTGTTCAATAATAGCACGATTTAAAATGACATTCAACTTTTTTTTTATTTTATAAATTTAAGCCCCATGATTGGGGCGTTTTTTTTTAGATTAATTGCTTACAAAATTTATTTTGGCAGCAGTAGATCTAAAAAAAATAAATGGGGGTTGAATAGATTATGAAATAATCTACCTTGTTTCAGACTCTACGGGAGAGTCTGAACTATGGGGTCAAGGGGAAACCCCTTGCACGTGCGTTTCTCGCAGTCCGTGTACGGGCAAAGAGAAACGCTTAAGCGTGCATTACTACACTTTTTAAGTTTCAAAAGAATTGATTTATTCAAAAAATTCTGCGTATTTATCTACGAATTTTTTTACTTGGATATACTCCCTTTGCAAATCTTCAAGTTCGTATTTCATGGCGTATCTTTCGTTTATCATTTCTTGAATTTCATCTTCGTTATTTGAATAATTATATCCTTCCCCAGTTCTTGCACAAGTGTAGTTTTGATATTTTTCAAGCATGATAGTTTCACTTAATTTTTTTATCTCTTCAGACAAATAATTCATTCTTACAACCTTTTCAAAATATAACGGCTCAATCTTTTCAACTACGAAGCTCTTATTTAGCCTTAAAAGGCTTTTTCTCAATTCTTCCGATACATTGATACCCTTATTTTTCAAATCGCTTATAAGCTCCTTTTCAAGCTCTGTGATTCTTAATTCATATCTTTGATTTAAAACTTCAACTTTTCTGTGTTCTCCATATGCCATAACTTCTTGTAAATCACTTTTAATTGGCTTTACTGGTATAAATTCTTTTTTGTATTTCTTTTTTTCAAGTTCCTCTAGTTCTTCATCAAATTTGTAACCCGAAGGGTCTCCATAATTTTTATTATTTGAAACTTGTTTGTTTTTTAATTTTCTAACCATAAATCCCTCCTAAGTATTGTACGGACAAACAGGCACGTTTAGCGGTTCGTGAAATTTAGAAAATTTCTCAACCTCTAACGCCTAA
>JBOFRT010000389.1:0-1106 GCA_051651165.1 Cetobacterium sp. | reverse complement strand
GAGTCTTTAACTAACTCCTCTTTTAACACCGATGTTACTGGTATTTCTAAAGAAACTCTTTGCCAAGATACAAATGCTAAGCCTGTCGATGAGCTTTCTCCTGCTATCTCTCCTACAATTTTTCCAATTTCATCAGTTAGTACAAAGTTTGGTATTATTGATAATCCTGGGTTTTTTATTCTTATTGTATATTCTAATGTATCTCCTGAATTATATTCTGCTTTATCCACAACTTTTGTTAATTCTGGTGTAGATTGAGCGCTTTTAATAATTGCTTCTCTTTCATAACTCTTTTCTGCTTCTGGATAGCTAAATGATGCTATATTTTTTATATCACCATATATGTTACTTTCTGCTATTCCTTTAATCTCTATTATTACTTTTGATGCTTTTCCTAAATCTACTATTAAATCTACTATGTCTCTTCCCTCTTCTAAAGAAAGTAAGCTATTTATGTTTGTGTTTTCTAAGTCTCCTTCTACTCTTGATGTTATCTTCCATCCTGGTTTAAAGGCTAGTGTAGTTCCTCCTCCTATTTTATCTGCTACAATAGTACTTATGATATCTCTTATTGTTATATTATTCGCTACATTTTCAGTAGAGATATTCTCTAGTACAACTCTAAATCCAATCTCCCCATTTGGAATATACGTTGGATTTATCGCTTCTTTTGTTAATCTCACATCTCCTGGATTATTTTCTGAAACAACTTGTTTCTCTATTTTTTGTAATCCTTCTGGCCCAACATACTCTACATAAGCTGTATTTACTATATCTCCTACAACATCGTCTTCCACAACCGCTGTTATTGTATAAGTTAATACATCCTCTGGTGATATATCTATCTTATCGTTTATATCTACATTCGACAAATTAGGCGCTTGATTATATATTGTTCCTGTTCCCTTATCACTTCTACTTACTGTCCAAGATTTAAATGCTATCACTTGACTTTCATCTAATCCTGTCGCTTTTATTTTCGAAATTTCATCTACAAAACTTACATCATTTATGAATGTTTTACTCTTGTTAGTAATCTTAAGTTCATAAACTATATTTCCACCTTGAACATAGTCAGTTCCACCTATTATTGTTTTAGTGAATTC
>JBOFRT010000388.1:0-3595 GCA_051651165.1 Cetobacterium sp. | reverse complement strand
CTTTAACTAATGCATTATTTGCATATCCATCTCCTGTATTTTCAATTCTAATTTTAAAAGATACTGTATTTCCTGGAGTGAATTTTTCTGATTCAGCTGTTTTTGATATTTTCAAGTTTGGTAATTTTGGTATTACTGTGGCTGTAGATGTTAATGTGTCTGCTTTAACTGTATTGCTTATAGGACCGTAGGCTATTTCTGATGTATTAGGTGTTTTTAGCGTTCCTGTTATTGTGTATTTTACAGAACCTCCAGGTGAAATATCCACTGTATCAATCAAATTAACATTATTTAATGTACCTGTTATTGCTGATTTTGTTTCTGATCCTACTAGAACTGGTGCTGATATAGTCCAGCTACTGAATGGATTTATACTACCTGATCCATTTAATAAAGTCGCTTGAATATCTGCTATCTTATCTTCTACTTTTACGTCTAAAGCAACTCCAGCTGTAGCTGAGTTACTTATAACTATATCATACTGAACTGTAGTTGTATTTCCGGCAGCATAGCTTGGTGTAATAGCACTTTTTGCTATACTAATTTTAGCATCTCTTGTTTGAGATCCTTTATCAGAATAAAGAGCATCATTTACTCTTACTAAATTTTTTATATTTCCTTTTGCTTTTGGATTTAACACTACATTTATTGTATATGTTATTCTTCTATTAGGACCTAATATAGCATTAGTTATTGCCATATCTCCTGTAGGATTATATGTTCCCGCACTTGTAGGATCAGAAGGGCTCGTTACTAAAACTGGACTTCCAGAAGAAATATCATATACCTTTGAAGTTATTGTCCAAGATTGATAAGCTGGGCCAGTAGTTCCATCTATTAATAAAGCTGTTATAGCACTTAGTTTATCTTCAATTCTAACATTTGTAGCATATCCATCACCTGGATTATCAACATCTATTGTGTAAATAAGATTTCCACCTGGAACATATTCTGTAGTATTTACATTTTTGGCAACTTCCAAAAGTGGAGTTGACATTTTTACTCCTGGGCCTGTCTCTGGTACATTGTCTCCTCCTGTAGTTACTTCATCTTTTATAATTCCAACTGTTGTTAATTTTGTTTTTGCTTTTATTTGATAAACTATACTTCCATTAGGCCCTATATCTGCTGTTAAAATTAAATCACCTGTAGCATTTGTAATAGCTCCTGTTCCTGGAACTGTTCCTATTCCTGAAGTGCTTATAACAGATAAATTCCAACTATCAAAAGCAGGTCCATTAGTTCCATCTATTTGAGTTGCAGTTACTGATGTTATTAAATCTTTTATAGCTAAATTATCCATAAATGCATTACTCGGATTTTTAACTGTTATTGTATAAGTTATTATATCCCCTGGCTTATATTCTGTTTCTGTAGGTACTTTTGTTATTAAAACATTTCCATTAATTGCTAAAGCTGTAGCACTTGTCGTTACTGTAGATGTTTTTTCTACAATACTATTCTTTTTCAAATCAACTTTATTTACAATATTTCCAATTGACGAATCTTTTGCTTTTGCTGTTATTGTATAAATTATTCTTTCTCCTGGAAATACTGTAACTATATCTAAAAGGTTTATATTAGTTGTAGTTCCTCCATTTGAAATAATAGCTGATGTTGATTTTGTTGAACCCGGTGCTAAAACAGCACTTACAGTCCAATTTTCTAATAATGCTGAAGGGTTTATATTAGTTGCAGAAATAGCCCCTGTATTTCCTACATTTCCTGTAATAGATGCTAATAAATCCTCTACTAAATAGTTTGTCGCTATTCCTAATCCTGTGTTATCTAATGTTATTGTATATACTATTGTATCTCCAGGAAGGTAAGTTGTTTTATTTTGAGTTTTTGTGATTGCTAGTGTCGGCGCAACTGAAGTTGTACTAATAGTCGATGTTTTTTCTATTCCGTTTCTATCTGTTGCTTTTGCTGTATTACTTATAGGCCCACTTATATCAGCATTAACTTTTCCTATTATTGTATACTCTACATATGAACTTGGAGCAATTGTTACATCTGTTGCATTTAAATCACCAGAAGAATTAAATGTTCCCACATTACTGTTTCCTGTAAATGTTGCTGTAACCGTTACTGTTGTTGGATCAAATGCAGTTTTTGCTGATCCATTTGCTGATGTTGCCGTTATTGTTGATAATATATCATCTATTTTCATCTTTGTTATTGGTACTGTTGTTGAATTGTTAAGAATTTTTATTTTATATGTCAAATTTTGATTTGGTGTATAATTTGCTGGCGATGCTGTTTTTTGAATACTAAAATCATATGTTGCTAAATTTAATGTTATTGTATTTGAATTTTCTGTTTGATTTCTTACTGTTGCTGTTGCTGTATTTGAAATAGCTCCTACAACTCCTGGTTTCACTGCAGCTGTTATTGTATACTCTACTTTATTTCCTGGAGTTATTGATATTCCTGTAGCTATTAAATTACCTGATGTAGAAAAACTACCTAAATTACTTCCACCTGTTGAAGTTCCTGTTATTGTAGCTCCTGTTAATTCTGATGGTAAATTATCAACTAAACTAAAATCGTTTATTGTTGTACTTCCTGTATTTGTTACAGTAACTTTATATGTCACACTCCCCTCTTTTTCATAATAAGATATCGGAGAAGATTTGACTAATGTATATGTGTAAGGTATTCTCGTTAGAGTATTAGATCCTGTAGCTAAAGTTGTATTCCCCGAATTATTAGTTACTGTTCCATTAGTTATTATCGATCCATTTATAAGTGGATTTACAGTTCCCAAAACGTAATATTCTACATATCCTCCTGCAGGTATATCTACTCCAGAAGCTAAAAAATCCCCTGAAGTGGGGATTGTTCCTGCATCTGCACCAACACTAGTTCCTCTAACTTGATTTATTAAGTTAGAATATACTAAGCCCGTGCCTCCCCCTTCTTTATTTGCAGTTAATAAACTTAATGGTACAGATATCTTTATATTATTTAAATCTGTGCTATCTGGATTACTAACTTTAACCTTATATAATATTTGCTCTCCATTATCATAAGTATTTCCTAAAATAGCTCCCGATATATTGCTTTTTGTTATCTCTATAGTTGGTGCTGATATAAGAAATATTGAATTTAATAAAAACAATATTAAAGCTAAATAGCGATTTTTTATTATTCGTGTCCCCATAACTCCTCCTTAATAAAAAAATATTTAAAAGTTTATTCTTACTTATTTTTTTATTCCTTTTTTTACTTTTCATTTTTTTTGAAATAAATAGTATCATTAAAAAAACTACTGTTATCTAATCTTATCGAATATGTCTCCAATATTCATTCTAAATCTGACATATATACCTTGATTAAGCTCTCCTACAGGATCAAAATCTTTATCTTTAAATCCTACAATGTTATAACCTAAAGATAGCCATAAATTACTCTCAAATATGTGACCTACTTCAAATCCTAATCCATAGTCTGAGTTTTTATCATTATCAAAAATTGTAGAAATATTTATACCTGTAGTCCAATTTTTGTAAATATTATAATTTAAAGTTCCTGCTACTAAATAAGCTGTGTAATTGCTTTCAATTTCTTCATAAATCGTATCTATATTTTT
>JBOFRT010000387.1:0-1035 GCA_051651165.1 Cetobacterium sp. | reverse complement strand
CTACTCTATCTTTTGCTTTTTCAGGAAAGGTAATAAAAGTAGCAGATGGTGATACTATAACAGTTTTAAAAGATGGAGAAAAAGTAAGAGTTAGATTTTACGGGATTGATGCCCCAGAAAAGAAGCAGGAGTATGGAATAAAATCTTTAGATGTTTTAAAAAAAATGATAGATGGAAAAATAGTTGAGATAGATGTAAAAGATAAGGATCAATATGGTAGAGTTGTTGGTGAGGTTTATTATAAGGGGAAAAATATAAATCTCTATATGCTAGAAACTGGTAATGCTTGGTGGTATAAGCAATATTCTAAAGGAAATTTAGAGTTTGCTGTAGCTGAAGAAAAAGCAAAATTAGAAGGGTTAGGATTATGGAAAGAGAAAAATCCTACACCACCTTGGGAATTTAGAAGAAAAAATAAAAAATAATATTAATGGGGGATTAATTTTGTTAAATTTAGAAATAGAGAGATTAATTAGAAAATTTTCTAAGGAAATAGATGAAAAATTAAAAAAGTATGACTTCAAAATTAAGGATGTAACTTTTGATAAAAAAGATGATGAGGTCTTAAAAATAAAAATAACTAAAAATTAAAAAAGATGTTAAAATATAAGTAAAACAAAATATAGCTTCATTATGTTTTAAGTACAGAAAAAGGAGAATGGTCTAGTCTATGCCATTCTCCTTTTCATTATTTCTCTCTTCTCATAAGCTCCTCTAATAACTCCTTAGTACTAAACTTTCTCAGTGGATTTTCTTTAAAAGAGTACTGGAACTCATAGCTTTCAAAAACTACTTCAATAATTTTTTCTAGTAATTCTAGACTTACATTTTTCTCCAGGAAAAACTCTGTCATCTCTATTTCACTAACTCCAATCTTCTTGGCCACTCTATTGCTACTTAAATTTTTAAGATTCATCTCTCTTCTAATGCTACCCATAATATCAAACTTTTTCATACAGTACCTCCATCTTTAAAAGTAGCTTGAGGGAACTCCCTCAAGCTTTACAAATAATCAATTAAACCATTTTCATAAAA
>JBOFRT010000386.1:0-2156 GCA_051651165.1 Cetobacterium sp. | reverse complement strand
AAAGTTTTATGAAGCCTTTACCGAGATTTCCAAAGATACTAAAATGATATCGCTATATGATATAAAAAATTTAAAAGGCATTAAAGATATTAAAAGACTTAGAATTGGAAGTTATAGAGCTTTATTCAAAATAGTTAATAATGAATTAGTTATTTTAGTTATTGATATTGGAAGTAGAGGAGATATATACAAGTAATAATTCTATTATTGTAATGATTTCAAATTTATAATAATATATAAAATTGAAATGTTTATATATGTCATTTTTTCCAAATAAAAATGACAAAATAATACATATAAAAATATTAAATTATGTCATAATAACTAGATTCATTTAACTTTCTTAAATTTTTATGAACACCCCCAAACTTCATAAAAATTTAGTTTAAACTTTTAATAATAAAGGCAGTAGAAATTCTACTGCCTTTTTATTTAAATAAATAGTCACAATTATAATAGCTTTTATTTTTTAAAAATAAATTTGATTTTCTAAAAAAAATAAAGTATAACAATGTTAACACAGTACCAAGTGAAAATATAAAAGTATTTAAGAGTTACACAAGCATTTATTTTTATTCAGGTTTTAAATTTCAATAAAAAAGGGGTTAATCTAAAAAGATTAACCTCTTTTTATTTTAATCAAATCTTTTTGTAGAATAATATTTAAATAAAATATATTTTTATAGGCCTCGTGTTGGTTTTTTGTCCTTTGGCACCAAATTTGCATTTTTCTTAATAAAATCAACAGCTACTCATTAGAGAGTGATTTTTTTTATTTAAGTAGTCAATAAAGTTATAAAATATTCTGATGGTTCTATTGTCAGAAGGTCACAATATAGTAAAAGCCGTTAAAATCAGTTTTAACGGCTTTTCTTGTTTCTGGACGAGTATTTTATCTTAAATTTTATTAAAATCTTTTTTAGGTATAAATCAGAGCTTTATAATTGATTTTAAATTACATTTCATTTGGTGAAAATAAGTAAATTTATATTTACCCCTCTTTTTTTCAAACTAATCTATCATTCAACCATTGGTTTTATTGTGTTTTATTAATATTTGGTGCCAAAAGACAATAAAACCAACGTAAATTATTTTTATTTTTCTAAAAAATTTTAAAAATTCAAATTCGATTTTTCTCGCGTACGCGTTTTAGAAAGAATCTTTTTTCTTTAAATAATCTTTAAAAGATTTAGCCATTAAAAAACCCTTGATTTAACTATGGTTTTTTAATATATAAAAGGACGTGTTGGGGAGTATAAAAGGACGTAAATATTTACACGTCCTTTTATGTGTGATATAATATTTTTGAATAAGAAACAAAGGAGGAATTTATGAAAGCCGTTGTTAAGTACCATAATGATTTGAATACTTTTTCATTTAATGAATTTACTGAAAAAGAATGGGATTTATTTTTTGCAATTTGTTATAAAATTAAAGACAAAGGAACTGATGTAGTTGAATTTGATTTTTCAGAATTAAAAGAATTATTGGATTTGAAAAAAAAACCTGAAAGATTACGAGAATATATTTTATCTCTAAATGAAAAATTATTATCTATGAAATTTACTTACCACATAGAGTTAGACATATATGATTCTTTTGTATTTTTTTCAAGACTACAAACAAATTTTAAAACAGGCAAATTAGAGATAACTATAAATTTTCCTGTCAAATATCTATTAAATGATTTAATGAAAAATTATACTAAATTTGACTTAATGGATTTTGTAAGTTTAAAAAGCACTTACTCTAAAAAATTATTTAAATTATTAAAACAATGGGAAACTGTAAAAGAGAAAAAATTTTTAATTGAAGAATTTAGATATGAATTAGGAGTTCCTCAAAGTTATAAAATGTCTGATATAGATAAAAGAGTTTTTAAAATTATAATGGAAGAATTACCAAAGCATTTTATAAATTTAAAATTAGAAAAAATTAAAACAGGAAAAACTATTACAAGTTTAAAATTTACTTGGAGTAGAAAAGTTGAAAAAATAGACCCCCAAAAAAATGATGGTGTTATAGATATAATTGAAATTTCAGAAAAATTAAATCAAGCAATAGAAAAAGCAAAAAAGAATAGATTTATAGAAAAATTACTAACAATTGACAATATAGAAATATTAACACAAATGTTCCAAGAAAACGACCTTATA
>JBOFRT010000385.1:0-5135 GCA_051651165.1 Cetobacterium sp. | reverse complement strand
TATAGCAACTCTTAATTTAACAGAATTAAAGGAGCTTAGAGCTTATGGAATGGTATTTATTAATTTAGTTTATAGTGGTGAGCAAGCACTTAAACAAGAGTTACCTAGAGTTGATATAACTATAACAGATTATTTAAATGTAATAGAATTTTTAAAAAGTAAAATGTAGGAGGTAATATGATAGGAACTACAGTAAATAGTGTTTTAGGGATAATAAATAAATTTATACCTGATAAATCTAATCAATTACAAGCAGAATTGGAATTAACTAAGCTGGAGATAGATGATTATGCAAATAAAAAGGGTAGTCGATTGGAAAAGGTAGTAACAATGGTATTTCCTACCATCGCTTTTACTTTTTGTGCATATTTAATAAGCAATCTAATAGGAATGTGGATAGGATTTATTTTTAAAATGGAATCTCCAATATTCCCTATTGATGAAAGTTTGTACAGGATTATAATGATATATCTAACTGGATTCTTTGGAAATAGAAGTATTAAAAGTTGGAAGGATGGATATTAGTATTTAATAAAAAATAGGAGATACATTGATGGAATATAATATAAAAGAATTAGGACTGATGGGAGTATTGATGCTTCTATTCGGTAAAGTTTATCACAAAAAAGATGAACAACAAAACTCCCAAAATGATTTATTAGTTCAAAATCTAATTGAATCAAATAAAGTTTTAACAGAAAAGTTTGATTTAATTATCCAGGAACTAAGAATAAGTAATAGTGAATTTATAAAGTCAAATGCTGCTAGCAATGATAAATTACTTGAGGAAATTAGAGAGAATAAAGAATTCACCAAGAAATTAATAAATTTAATTCAAAATAAAGAAGAAAAAATACAATTTTTAGATAAATAATCACGAAAAGGAGATTTTTATGTACAAATGCAAATATTTTAAAATTCAAGAGTTAGTTTGTCCTCATGTTTATAAGAAATACGGAGATAAAGCATGGGAGTTTTTTAGTGAAGATTTTTTAAAAGATTTAGATACAGTTAGAGAGATTTTAGAAGTGCCTATTATAATCAACAATTGGCATATAGAAGGGCAGTATAAAGAAAGTGGTAATAGATGCCAACTGTGCTCTATTGCAGCTAAAAAAATAGCTGCTAAAGAGCTTAATATGTCTATGCATAATTTATACCAAGCTTTAGATCTAAAACCAAAAGGAATAGAAATAAAAAAAGCTGTAGATATTATACTAGATAATAGTCACAAATTAAAAACAATAAAAAGAATAGAAAATCCAAACTATACGCCTACCTGGCTTCACATAGATACAAAAGGGCATCATAAAGGGATAAAAGTATTCAATCCATAAGCAGGAGGAAAGATGGAAAAATATTTAGATTTTTTAAGAGAAGCTAAAGAAAAAGGGGAGAAAGTAAAAATACTTGAATTTTATGAAAAATGCCAAAAAGATGGATACACACCACCTAAAATAATGAAGGAAGTAATTAAAAATGGACTACAAGATGTACTGGTTAAATAAGGAGACCAAACTATGAATTTAAAAAAGAAGTTTTTAGATAGAAAAGGATTTGTAAGAGAGAGAACTCTTCACACAATGAAGTCTAATAAGTATTTAAAAGAGGGGGATATTGTATTAGTAGCTGATACTGGCTTTTACTATGATGTAGTTATAACAAGTACCGAGATATCTCTTCAAAATAGTTTATTTGCACAAGTAAGAGAAAATTCATTAGTGAGATGGATAAAACAACATATCGCAAAATTAGTAACTCCATCAGAAGATGGACATATGCGAAAAGAAGATAAAAGAAAACTAGATGGAATAGAGGAAAGTGCAAATAATTATAGTCATCCAACAGGAGAAGGATATGATCATATACCAAGAGGAGGAAGTCTAGGAATGTCTTTAATGTGGGCTTCACCTGGAACCGCTAAATGGATAAATCTTAATGACTATTATTATACAGAAGTTGAAATAGATGAAAAATTAAAAAGTTATAGCAAGACAAATCATAATCACGATACTTCTTATTATAAAAAATTAGAAATAGATGAAGCATTAAAAACAAAATTAGGCATTAATGATACTGCTAAAAATTCAGAAAAATTAGGTAATGCGTCTCCTTCTAAAAATAAGGATGCTAATAGTATAGCTCAAAGAGATGGAACAGGTGATTTAACCGCTAGATTATTTAGAAGTGATTATCCAAATGAAAATAGAATTGAAGGTGGAATAGCTTACAGAGTAAATGAAAATGATAATTACATTAGATTTTGTAGTGATAAAGAAGCTATAAAAAAATTTTTAGGAACAGTCGGTGGTGTGGAAGTTCACGGGAATAGAAATTCGGGATACGCTATATTCCCAGGTGGATTTGTAGAGCAATGGATTTACAGTAGTGCTTATCCTCAACATAACGGAGTTTATAATTTCCCAATCCCTTTTCCAAATGATTGTTTAAGTATACTAGTTGGTAGAAATAGAGTTAGAGCAGCGGGAGGAAATGACTCGGAAGGATTAGGAGCTTTATATCGAGATAGATCTACTTTTGTTTTACAAGTTGATATAGTAGAAGGTGGATTTTGGGTAAGAGCTTGTGGATATTAAAAATGAGAGGTTTTCTCTCATTTTTTTATTGCAGATTTATAAAAATAACTGATATAAAATAATATTAATATATAAATTACTATAAGAGAGGTTAGATATGATAAATAATATTAGAAAATACTTAAAGCGTGAATTTCAAGTGTATAGATATAAAAAAAATGATGTTCGAATAAAAGAAGGCGTTAATTTTAGAAAAGCTAAATTTCAAGGTGGAAATACAATAGGTAAAGATTCAAATGTTGAGAAAATAAATCTTGGTTACGGAAGCTATATAGGTAGATTTTCCAATTTGCCAAGAATAAAAGTAGGGAAATATTGTTCTATTGGATGCCATGTTTGGTCTGTTATAGGAGATCATCCAGTTAATCATTTAACAACTCATCCAATGACATATATAGGGTTTGATAGAGGATTAAAAAGTGAAAAATATATAGATGATTTTTATCATATTGAAATAGGGAATGATGTTTGGATTGGTGATAATGTTACAATAATGAATGGAGTTAAAATAGGAACAGGTGCCGTGATAGGAGCAGGAACAGTTGTAACAAAAGATGTGGCTCCATATAGTATTGTTGTTGGTGTTCCAGGGAAAGAGATGAGAAAAAGATTTGATGAAGAAACAATAAAAAGATTATTAAAATCAGAATGGTGGAATAAAAGTCCAGAATGGATAAATCAAAATGTAGAAAAATTTGATAAGCTTGAAGAAATTTTGAAAGTCTTGGAAAATGAAAAATAAAATTATAGAGATATTTTAGAAAGGAGAAATTTTGAAAAGATTTTTATTAATTTTGTATTGGTTACAAAGTTATTTAGCCAAGATGTTCCAGTTACTGTTGATGAAGAGATAAGTGTCTGGGTAGAATCTAGTTATCCTACAAGTGTATTTGGTGAAGAAACAGCAAAATTAATGTCCGAAGAAGAAATTGCAAATTATAAATGGATTAAAACATATGCTTTGGATTTGGATGTATGAAAGCAAGTGAAAGTTGAATTTCCACCTAAAAAATTTGGATATAAGATTCTAAAATTAATGTATGAAACTCAAATTAAACAAGAAAATATGTAAAAAATAAAGAGGACGAAAGTGAGGCTACTGAAAAAGTCCTTTTTCAATCAAAAATTGAATTTTTAAAAAATTAAGAACCCTTGTGAATCAAGGGTTCTCTTTAATTTAAAATTTTAATTTTTCGATGATTTTAGGGTTTTTCAGTGGCCTCGACGAAAGTCCTCTTTTATAATTCTACTCAATTAAAATTAGTTGTTATATTTTTGGTGTTGTTCTTTAACGAGATCTTCAATAAAAATATTTTTAAGCTGTTCTATGATAATATTTTTTAAAATTCCCATTTTTTCACAAACAACACATTCGCCATATCTATAGACACATGACTCTTTTTTCTCAATACAAGCATTAATCTCAAGACCTTTAAATTTTTCGATCACAGAAAATAATGAGATAGATTTTTCAGGATGATTGTATCTAAAACCTCCATTTTTACCTTTGATAGATTTTAAAATTTCGTTGCTAGTTAGTTTACTTAGTATAGTTTTCCCTAAGTTTTCTGGTATTTTACATTCTTGTACAATTTCAATTGCAGATAATATTTTATAGTGATGTTTAGCACAGTATAAAGTCATTCTAATACCATAAGTTTCCTTATTAAATTTCAAAAAGCTCCTCCTAAGTTGCACTTAAAGTGTGTATTTTTATTCAAAAAATTAAAAGTAGAATTACAACTATAATTATACAGAAACAGTATACAGTATATAATTTACAATAAAATAAACATATAATAACAGTAAAATAAAAAAGGAGTAATATTTTAATTTTGAAGAAATGGAAAACTAAAGGGGAATATATTTTAAGGAGAGTGAAAAGGCATGAAGAAAGAAGTTTTTTTATTTGTATTATGTTTAAGTAAATGTATTTTTTCAACAGAGATAGTAACTCTACCGATAACTGTTACTGGAAGAGTAATTTCATTAGAAGAAAAAGTAATTACTGTAGTGGAAAAAGATTTGAAAGAAATAAGGTTAACAAATAAATTTTTAAAGGATCTCTTTATTTTTGGGAAAGTTGATGAGAAGCCATTTTTATATAAAATAAAAAGTGGAATAACAAAAATATTTAGAGTAAATGCAAAAGTTATAAATGACCTACATTACATTGTAGATGGAAAAAAGCACAAGCCCGAAAAATACTCAGATATGAAAAATTAAATAAATATTGTGAAATACGCCTCTATTTTCTTGTAGGTTACATGTAGGTAACAAAACCAATTTTACGAGTTGAAAGTCATTGTAAATATTAGGATGGATGAGATTTCGTTATGACCGTCCATATCGTAGTGGCATATTAATTTTTTCATATCTCCTCCTTTTGATTTTATTGTGTTTTTATAAATTTAAAATTTTTGGTAAAAAAAATAGAGTATCATAAACATAATACCCTCTTTAATAAAATTTATCAATTAGATTTTTTATTTAATTTAATTACTATTAAGTGTGTTAAAAATTTTTTAAATGAAGAAA
>JBOFRT010000384.1:0-9331 GCA_051651165.1 Cetobacterium sp. | reverse complement strand
TGCTCTACCATCTGAGCTAATGACGCATCTTTGTATGGAGCGGGAGACGAGGGTCGAACTCGCGACATTCAGCTTGGAAGGCTGACGCTCTACCAACTGAGCTACTCCCGCATCACTTACAAAGATATAGTACCACAACTTTCAAACTTTGTCAACAAAGTTTTTTATTTTTTTAAAAAAACTTTTTCTTTTACTGCCCCTTCATTATGAACCTTATCTACTGGAGAAACCTTATAGTAATAATTTTCACCTTTCTGAGCTGTTTTATCTAAATATTTCAATCCATATTTTCTTTTTACAGTACCTAAAAGATATTTTGATGAAACGCCATCAAAATCTTTATTCCTACTTCTATATATAGCATAGTAATCAGTATAATTATTTGCTGGATCATCCCAAGTTAAAAGAACGCCATCCTTAGTTATTTTTCCTACTAAATTTGTAACCGGCTTCGGTGGAACCTCATCTATCCAAGGAGTTCTCGAAGGTAAAATTTGGTTCTGATATACCTCTTTTTTCAAATTATCTTTTATATTCAAGCTGTTCTTTTGAATTTTATCAAATCCAAAGAAAACACTTCCAGCAACACCTTTTGATTTTCTATTATATTTAATCTGCTCAATCAACTCTTTCTCGTTCTTCCAAGCTTTCGTTGTATCTATTTTATAAGCAGCATGGCCAACATATAGATTTACATTACTATCTTTTACCTCATTAATCCACCAATCAACTAAAATATCATACTGAGCAACTTTTAAATTAAAATCCCAATATATTTGTGGAACTATATAATCAATCCATTCATTTTTTATCCAAGTTCTTGTATCTGCATATAATGTATCATAATTTTCAGCACCTGCTCTTGTTGCTGATCCAGTTATATCTTTATCATTATTTCTCCAAACACCAAAAGGACTTATTCCAAATTTAACATATGGTTTTGCTTTTTTTATTTTTTTTGATAACTCTCTTACAAATGTATCTGTATTTTTTCTTCTCCAATCCTCTCTTGTTAACTCTTTTCCATATAATTTATACGTTTTATCATCTCCAAAAGGAACTACTTTTTTGTTTTTATCAAGTACTGGATAGGGATAGAAATAATCATCCATATGAACTCCATCTATATTGTAATTTTTAACAACATCAACTATTACATTTTCTGTAAATTCTCTAGCTGCTGGATTTCCAGGATCATAATAAAGTTTTCCATCATATTGAATAACCCACTCAGGATTCTTTCTTGCTATATGATCTTTTGCTATCTCTTCATTTTTTTTCAATGTTATTCTATATGGGTTAAACCAAGCATGAAACTCTAAGTTTCTTTTATGGGCTTCCTCTATAAAAAATTCCAAAGGATCGTACCCAGGATTTTTTCCAATCTCTCCCGTTATATATTTTGACCAAGGTTCCTTTGTTACTTTCCCATAAAACCTATCAGCTGTCGGTCGAACTTGCATAATTACTGCATTCATATTCAATGATTTTATCTCATCCAATATATCTATAAACTCTTTTTTCTGCTCCTCTATAGACAAACCTTGTTTAGACGGCCAGTTTATATTATCCACTGTAGCAATCCAAACTCCTCTAAACTCTCTATCACCATCTTTTGCAAATACAACTGATAAAGTTATTAGAAATAAACAAAATATATAAGCTACTCTCTTCATAAATTCTCCTTTTATCCCTTTATGATTGAAAATTTTTCTCCTAACTCATCTCTTAAAGCACATATAAAATCAATTTTATTTCCCATTATAAGTGGTACAATTATCTCTCTTTTATCTTTAGTAACTATTCTAATAATAACTTGTAATCTACTAGCCTTTCCTACTACTCCCTCTTTCAAAGTACATGACTCTATCTCTTCAAATGCTAAATCTAAACCTTGACCTAAAACTTTTTTCTTTTCGCAATCTAAAACAATTTTATATGAAAATATATTTTTCAAGTGCTTTAATCCTAAGAATAAAAGTAGTCCTGCAATAGCTAAATAGGGGATACTGAAACCTTTTATATAGCCTATATACCCTTGAAGTAAACCAATTAGTATCAATGGCAACCCTGTTCCTAGCCACATCACTAGCTTTTTTGCTTCTAAACTATATTTTCTCATCGCCTTATATTCTATCTTTGTTTTTGCTATTTTCTTTATAAAATCATCATAAAAAAACATTATTCCTCCTATTAAAGAAGAAAAGTAGAGACTCATCTCTACTTTTCTATTCAATTATTTATTATTTTACTAATTCCATGATATCTTCTGGTTTATAATCTAAGTTATGAACCGCATTTATATATCTAACTGTTTTACTCTTTCCTCTAATTACTAAAGTTTGAGTTCTAGCTATATTTCCTTTTCTTTTTACACCCTCTAAAAGATCTCCACTTGTTATTCCTGTTGCTGAGAATATAACTTCGTCATCTTTTACTAGATCGTCCATCTTAAGAACATCTCCAACTCTAAGTCCCATCTCTTCACATCTTGATTTTTCATAAGCTGAAATTTTATCGTTCTCTAAAGAAACTCCCTTAACTTCACTTCTTAATTTTAATCTAGCTTGCATATCTCCACCTAAAGCTTTAATAACTGCTGCTGATATAACTCCTTCAGGAGCTCCTCCAATTCCATAAAGAACATCTACATCAGAATCTACAACTGATGTTAAAATTGATCCTGCAACGTCTCCATCTGGAAGTGCATAAACCTTAATATTTAAAGCTTGTAAATCTTTTATTATCTCTTTATGTCTTGGCTTATCTAATATTACTACTGTTAATTCCTCTAAAGGTTTTTTTAACGCTTTACAGATATTATCGATATTTTCCATTAAAGGCTTAGATAAATCAATTACACCTTTTGCTTCTGGCCCAACTATTAATTTCTCCATATACATATCTGGAGCTTTTAAGAAACTTCCTTTATTTCCTACAGCTAATACTGCAATCGCATTAGCTTGACCTTGAGCAGTCATTCTTGTTCCTTCTACAGGATCAACTGCGATGTCTACTGCTGAGAATCTATCTTTATCTGGAGAATCAATTCCTACCTTTTCTCCGATGTAAAGCATAGGAGCTTCATCAATCTCTCCCTCTCCTATTACAATCTCCCCTTGAATTTTTATCCCATTTAGCACAGTTCTCATAGCGTCTACCGCTGCTTGATCTGCTGCCTCCTTATCTCCTCTTCCTACCCATTTGTAAGCGGCTAAGGCTGCTGCTTCTGTAACTCTAGCAAACTCTAAAGCTAACTCTCTTTTCATTTTTCCTCCTACTTTGTTTCAATTAATCTATAAATTTTTTCTCCAGGTAAAACCATTTGGAGTTGATTCCTAGCTACTCTTTCTCTGTAAAAGGGATTATTTATATCCTCAATCATTTCATCATACTTAACAATCAAGCTTTCAATCTCTTTTCTCTTTTTAATCTTTATCTCTTGCTCTATTTTTAACTTATCGATTTTTATAAATGATCTAAATATATTTTGTCCTAAAAATGCAAAATGTATAACCAATGGGATTATCCAAAGTAGATTTTTCATTAGTTTTTACCTGATTCTTTCTTTAAAAGTTGTAACTTTTTAGAAACCATCCTTTTTGCAACTGGTGATATTTTATCTACGAATAAAATTGCTTCTAAATGATCATATTCATGTTGGAAAGCTCTTCCTAATAAGCCTGTTCCCTCTTCAACAACCTCTTCACCTTTTTCATTCGTATACTTTATTTTTACAGTTACCGATCTTTTTACAGGTTTATAAACGCCTGGAACACTTAAACATCCTTCATCTTCATTTTCAACTACGTCAGATAGCTCTATTAGTTCTGGATTTATAATTTTTCTTATAACTCCATCCCCAACATCAATTACAACTATTCTTTTTGCTATTCCAACTTGTGGAGCTGCTAATCCAACACCATTTGCTTCATGCATAGTCTCAACCATATTATCTAAAATCTCTAAAATCTCTGGTGTGATAGCCTCTACAGGCTCTGCAACAGTTCTTAAAGAATCATTCCCATATATTTTTATATCATATACCATACTTACTTTTCCTCCAATTCTCTTTTTTCCTAGTACATATTATATCATATTAGATTAATCGGGTCTACATCAACAACCACTCTATATTTTTTATTCTCAACTTTTTTTAATTTTTCCTCTAGTTTTAGTTTAAATAAATTTATATTTTCTCTACTTCCCTTTATAAAAATATTACATCTATATCTGCCTTTAACTTTATAAACTAAGGATCTCATTGGGCCATATAATTCAACTGTTTCATCTTGAATCTCTTTAAAAACAGCGTGACAATACTCCTCTAATCCATTTTCTTCTGATGAGGATATCCCTATATTGATAACCTTTGAAAATGGTGGATATGAAAGTATCTCTCTTTTCTCTATCTCTTTTTCATAAAAATTAACATAACTATTTTCTTGAATTTTTTCTATTATATAATTTTCAGGTTGATACGTTTGAATTATTACCTTTCCATTCTTCTCGCCTCTTCCGGCTCTTCCTGCAACTTGGGTTATCATTTGATATGTTCTCTCTCCTGATCTGAAGTCTGGAATAGTCATAATCGTATCAGCATTTATAACTCCAACTAATGTTACATTTGGAAAGTGAAGCCCTCTTGATATCATTTGAGTTCCAATCATAATATCATACTTTCCTGCTAAAAAATCATTGTACATATTTTCATAGAAATCCTTTTCTTTCGAAACTTCGCCATCTACCCTTATTATGTTTACTGGAAATCTTTTTCTTAGTTCCTCTTCAACTCTTTCAACTCCACGCCCACTAAAGCTCATATTCTTACTATTACACTTTGAACATCTTCCAGTATACTTTTTTGATATGCCACAGTAATTACACTTCAAACTACCGTTACTTGCATAATAGTTGAGTTTTATAGAGCAATGTTCACACTCTTCCATATGCCCACAATCCTCACACTGAACTAAAGTTGAATAGCCTTTCCTATTCAGAAGTAAAATAATCTGCTCTTTTCTTAAAAGTGCGGTTCTCATCTCCTCTAATAGTTTCTCACTAAAAAAACTGTCCTGCTCTTGTTTCATATCTACTATCTCTATCTCTGGTAACTTTGCATCTTTATAACGGTGCTCTATCTCAAACAGTTGAAAGATACCCTTTTTGCCATAGTAGTAACTTTCAATCGAGGGCGTTGCCGAGCCTAAAACCACTTTGGCATCCTCTAGCTCAGCTTTTTTTATAGCTACAAACTTAGCGTTATATCTCGGTGAACTATCTTGCTTATAACTATTTTCATGCTCTTCATCAACTATTATATACTCCAAGTTTTGTACAGGTGCAAATATAGCTGACCTAACACCTAAAACTACTTTTTTATCTCCAGTATAAATACTATACCACTCTTTTGCTCTATCTGTAGGTGATAATCTACTATGTAAGATTGCAACTCCCTCTCCAAATTCGATTTTAAATCTTTTAACCATCTGTGGAGTCAAAGAAATTTCTGGAACTAAAAATATAGAACCTTTATTTTTTTCTAACGCTCTTTTTATAAGATGGATATATATCTCTGTTTTTCCTGAACCTGTTACTCCTCTAATAAGAAAATGTCTTTTATTTGAATTTTCAATTCCACTTTTTATTTTCTCTTGCTCTTCATTTAATTCAGTATCCTCTTTAAAAACTTTTTCAACTAACTCTTTTTTTAATCTCTCTTCATCAAAACTTTTTATTTTTCTCTCAAAAAAAATATTACCCTCTTTTAGATGTTTTTCGATTAGTTTTTTCTCAAACTTTTTTTCTAAAGTAAGTTTCCCTACTGTTTCTTTCTTTTGAAAATACTTATAAAGCTCTTCATTTCTGTTTTCTAAATCTCTATTTAAAATATACCAACCATCAACTACCTTTAACTGATTCTCGTCAACAAATTGCTGAAGCTTCTCTTTTGAAAATTTATCTACCAAAGGTTTTTTTCTAATTTTTAATTTATCGTAAAAATATTGTAAGAGCTCATCTATAAACAAACTCTCTTTTTCCATATTAACTCTATAAATATCTTCATATTTTATTTTTACTCCCGCTGGTACAGCCGTTGAAAAAACCTGTTCAAAAGAACTCATATAATAATCTTTTATCCATAACAAAAGTTCTATAAATTCCTTTGAAAAACTTAACTCTTCATAAAGTATTCTTTTTATCTTTAAAACTTTAAAAGAATACTCTTTATCAGCCTCCTCTTTTACAACAAGTCCAACCTTATCTTTATTTCTAAAAGATACTAATACTCTGTCTCCAATTTTTATATCTTTATCTTCACTGGCATAAGTATAGAAATCGTTAGTTTTTTCTATATAGATACTAAAATATCTCATTACTTTCTCCTAGTTTAATTTTATTTTTATTTTTTTTACATTCGTCAACTCTTTTTGTGCTTGAATACTCTGCTCTATAACTACACCAGCACCTATCAACTCAACTTCAATATTGCTACCTTTAAATATTTCAATGACATCTCTACCACTAAGACCTTTTAAATCTGGCATCAAAATTAACTCCTCATGATTCGTTACACTCTTTAAACTACTTCTTCCCGCAACTTTAATTTTATCTATATTTATTGGAGATATACTTTTTAATTTTGTTATCTTTTTTATAATTTCACCTAATACTGGAGCTGCTGCCGTTCCTCCAAATTTATCGTATAAAATATTCCCTTGTGGTTTAAAGAACATAGCTAACATTATATATTGTGGCTTTTCAACTGGAAAGAATCCTATAACCGATGAAAGATACTCATTTTTTACATACCTTCCTCTTTCACTAAACTGAGCTGTTCCGGTTTTTCCACCAATTCTATAACCATCTACACCACCCTTTTTTACCGTACCATCTTCTACAGCTGACTCCATCATAAATCTCATCTCTTTAGATACTGCTTCACTGATTATCTTCCCTTTATTTACTGGTAGATTTCTTCTAACAACAAGACCATCTTTATCTGTTATCTTTTCAACTATATATGGTTGATACATTGTTCCGCCGTTTACAACAGCTGAGAATGCTGTTATCATCTGAATCGGTGTAACTGCTATTCCTTGCCCGAATGTCATGGTACTCTTCTTCAATCCATTCCAACGTTTAACAGGCTCTCTTCTCGGAGTTTGCTCATAAGGATAATCCACTCCAGTTTTACTATACAATCCAAATCTTTCTAAATAGTTATCAAACTCCTCATTTGTAAACATATCCCCCATTAAAACCATTCCAATATTACTTGATTTTTTCAACACCTCTTCTGTCGTCAGTACTCCTTTTACACTTCTACTACTCTCTTTAATTGTATGATTGTATCTCCTAAAAGTTCCATCACCTATATCAAACTTTGTTGTCTTTTTTATTTTTTTCTCCTCTAAAGCCGCAGCTATAATCAGAGGCTTAAAAATCGAACCAGGTTCTAGTTGAGATTGAAAAATTGGATTTGTTACTGCTTTTTTATTTTTTCTAAAAAACGAAGTTGCTAATACTTTTCCTGTATTAGGATCCATCATAATTGCATACGCCTCTTCTGAATTCGTTTTTTTGAATTGCTTTTCCATCTCATCATCAAGAATATATTGCAAATCGTTATCTATTGTTAAATGTAAATCCATACCATTCAAATTAACCTTCGTTCTTGCTTCTGCAGTTGGCAATCCAACTCCTAAGCTTCTTATACTTGGAATTACTCTTGAGCTTCTATCACCTTTTAAATAGTTTTCATAAAAAAGTTCGATTCCGAATATCCCCTCTTTTTCTGTACCCTTTTTAAATCCTATATTTCCAACTAAAAAGAAATATTGATCAGCTTTATAATAACGTCTCTCTTTTCTTCCTGTTAAAAATATTATATTTTTTCCTTTAATTTTATACTTCTCTAAAATATTCTCTATCTCTTTTTTCTCTACATCATCTATGTTTCTATTCAACCTTTTATAAACTCTATCCTCTTTCCCCAACTTATTTATCGTACTTAAAAGAGGTTTATAATTTTCTCTTATATATTTTTTATTTATAAGTTCTTTTAAAGCTTCTGGTGCTTCTGCTGACTTTACAAATCTTTTAGGATCAACAGATAACTCATACATATTTATACTATAAGCTAACCCCTTACCTTTTGAATCGTATATATTACCTCTCTCTCCCCCCTCTTTTCTTTCAACATTCACTTGTTTATTTATTGCTTCTTTATAATTTTCAGAGTCAAATAATTGAATTTGAACCATTCTAAACATCAATATAAAAAAACAAAATAATATAACATCTGAAACTATAAAAGATCTCAAAATAAAATTATTTTTCATTTTTATTTTTTTCCATTTAAAAAACACATATAAATTAAAAGCTAGCATCAATAAAACTGCTACAGTTAATAAGAATTTTTTATAGTATAAAGAAAGTCCGATTCCTAATATTTGTATCAAAAGTAAAAATATTTTTAGTTTCTTATTCATGTACCCATCCTCTTTTTATTTTTCTTTTAAATATTATATCAAATATTGGCAAAATAAGGTATAATAAGAATAAAATTCCACAAAAAGGAGTAATTGTATGAACGTTTTATTTCTATTGCTTTTTATGACCACTTCAGCCTTTGCACTTAATATCGGAGTTATCGACTCTGAATATATTTTTAGCCAATACAACAAGCGTTATGAGATGGAAGAGAAACTTGAAAATAAAAGATTAGAATTAAATTCAGAAATTGAAGGTCTAAGACAAAGTTTACTAGAACAGGAAAAAATTATAAAATCAAAATCAAAAATTACTGAAAATGATAAGAAAAAATTATTAGACTTAAAAAAACAATTTCAAGATAAGATAGAGATTTCTGAAAGAGATTTCCAAGAAGAGCAACAAAGTTTTATATATGATATTAAATTTGAGATTGACTCTGTTTCCATATTGATCGGAAAACAAAAGAATTTAGAAATGGTTATTGAGAAAAGTGCTACAATTTACGGTGGAGTAGATTTAACAGAAGAGGTTATTAATTTTTTAAATAATAAAGAATCATATAAATTAGATACAACTAATCTTTTAAAAAAACAACTCTAAAAAGGATATACAATATCCTTTTTTTATTTTTTTATTCTTTCAAAGAAACTTTTTAAAGAATAAAAAAAAAGCACCTATGTGCTTTAAAGTTCATATATGGTGGAAACAACTGGACTTGAACCAGTGACCCCCTGCTTGTAAGGCAGGTGCTCTCCCAACTGAGCTATGCTTCCAAATGGTACCCCGTAGGGGAATCGAACCCCTGTTTATAGAGTGAAAATCTATTGTCCTA
>JBOFRT010000383.1:0-1730 GCA_051651165.1 Cetobacterium sp. | reverse complement strand
CTGAATATTATATGCTTCCATTGTATACTTTTTATCTTTTAACTTTGGAATATAAATTTTATTCCTAGATAATATTTCTAAAAAATCTTTTGCGTCAAAACCCTCTATCTCCTTTTCATCTGCCAATAATAAATCTATAGTCTCAATTAACTCTAATTTTGACCCAACTCCCCAGCATTCCTTTAAAGAGTTCAAAGTTTCAATTCTCTCTCTGACACCTCTATAGTCATTTGTCTCTATGGAGTTTATATAGCATTTTGTCGATAGCAGATTTTGCACTGATATTGTGTGTAGAGACCCTATCTTTATGATGACCTCATCTACAATATCTCTACTCTTAAAGCAGATGTTATTATTTATTGATTTTTCATATACTATCTTTCCTAAATCTACCTTAGCATTCATAGTACTGTCCCTTTCATATTCAACTTAATTTTTCTTTTATTCTACAGCTCTTTACAATATACTAAAACTTTTTTTCTTTTTTTCACTTTATCCACAATCCCCTTAAAAATTAAAACTAAAATCAAAGCTAAAATAGTTAAAACTAAATATTCAAAAGGCATATAAACTCCAATAGCTATAATTGGATAAAGTATTCTTGGAACATAGACAGTTTTTCCATACCAATTTAATAAAAAGCTAACGATTAAACAAAAATTAATTATTACAAGAGTATAAACTTTCCAATCAAAGTAAGTCTCATAAAACTTCTCGTCCCTTTCTGTTTCCTTTAAAGCATCTATACTTTCTTTTATTTTTTCAATAAATTTCATCTTATGTTTTTCATTTTTAAACAACACATATGAAACTAACTCCTCTTCCTTATTGTTTTCATAATAAAAGATTACACCCTCATCTTTGAAAACTTCCACTTTTGATATCTTGTCATAAAATATCATCTCACCCTCATTTACTATCCCTTCATCTCTGTATCTCATCTCTGTCCCCTCTATCTTACCAATATCTTCTTTTTAATTTTTTAACCATCTCTTTTGCCCACTCATCCTCAGGATTAAATTGAAGAACTTTTTCAAAATCCAAACGAGCTTTTTTGGAATTCCCCAATTCGTTATTGATATTTCCTCTATTAAAATAAGCATCTGAATAATCAGGATTTAACTCAATAGCTTTTGTGTAATCCTCTATGGCTTCACTATAATTTTTTAATTTTTTATTGTAATAACCTCTATTGTAGTGGTAACTTGGATTTTTAGGTGCTAACTTTACTATTTCATTGTAATCTTCTAAAACTTCAATATATTTTTGAAAATTTGCCAATAGAGCTGCTCTTCTAAGGTAACAGTTTAAAGTGTTACAATCAAAACCTATTGACACAGTGTAGTCCTCTATGGCTCCTGTAAGATTTCCCAACTCCTCTCTCACAAGTCCTCTGTTATAATAAACACATGCATACCCTGGATCTATCTCCACAGTTTTTTGGTAGTCCTCTTCAGAACCTTCTAAATCTTTCAATTTTCTTTTTGCGATTCCTCTATTGTAATAACTATCAGTATCTCTATAGTTAAGGTTGATCGCTCTTGTATAATCCTCTATGGCTCCTTCATAATCCTCAAACTCCATTTTTGTATTTCCTCTATTGTAGTAGGCAAGTGCGAACTCTGAATTATATTCAATGGCGTCACTATAAGATTTTATAGCTCCCTGATAGTCTCCCATATTATTTTTTAAAACACCAATATTTAAATAAGCCTCTGCAGATCTATTTA
>JBOFRT010000382.1:0-1892 GCA_051651165.1 Cetobacterium sp. | reverse complement strand
TAAAAGAATAAAAAACTATTGCTTCTGATCTAATACTATATGGATCAAAAATCCCATATACACCATATATTATTAATAGCATAATATCAAAATCTTTATCTTTTGACTTTCTTAATCTATTTAATATATATATCCATAATCCATAAAAAAGAATAGCTCCTGGAATTCCCCTACTTATAACTTGATGAATATATTCACTATGAACATGTATAAACTCTGGTAAGAAATTTTCTCTACTATCTTTTATAACATTATACTTCTCTTTTATAGCTTCTTTTTGAAAACTATCTACTCCTATACCCAGTAATGGTTTTTCTTTTCCTATATAATAGCCTCTACGCCACATAAGAAGTCTTTGAATATTACTCTCATCTGTTTGTGTATTAGCTATTGATACTACTAACTCTTTTATTCTATATTTTTCATTTCTAAATCCAATACCTATTACTACAGATGAAAATACCAGTCCTAAACAAACCAAGATAATAGCTTTTTTCTTATCATTTTTTAAAAATTTTATAAACAAATATATACAATACACTCCCAAAGCTACAATCATAGTTCTTCTACTACTAGCTATTATTCCATACAATCCTAATAACAAACTTAATACATTTATCCCTAAATTATACCTATTCCCATCATAAAAAACTAATCCATCTATTGAATCAGCTACTAATATTGCCATTAACACACCAAATGTAAAAGTGTATATTCCACCAAAAACTAAAGGCGATATCAAATTTACTAAAGATAAAACTATTAAAGATATCTTAAAATAATTTTTTAATATTTTTTTATCTTCGTAATCAAAACTCCATATTCTCATAGCTATTATCATTAAAATTGTATTTTGAAAATAGATATAAGTTTTTTCATAGTTAAAAAAGTTCAAATATTCACTTAGCAAACTCAGTAGAAGTAAAATAACTCCTATAATTTCCAAATATCCAAATTTTATTTTTTTTCGATCTATATACATTTTTAAAACTGTAAGTGATAAAAATACTCCATTAACTTTACTAAGCCACTTTAAATTTAAAGAGATTGCTAAAAATACTAAAGCTAAAGAAAAGGCTCCAATATTTTTCAGATTAATCTCAATTCCTTTTTTAAAATAATACCAAGTTAACAATAATAAAGCTCCAAAATATACAAATATATTTATAATGTTTACTGTATATATTTTTTTTATATCTTTCCAAGGAATATCAAAATACTTTTGACCTACTCCTTTAGGTATTGTTATCGACTTTTTCCCTGAACTGAATTTAAGTTCATTTATCTCTCCTACCGGTGAATCTATATGAAAAATGTACCTATCTAATATTGTATTTTTAATATTTTTCTTCAATACATTTTCACCATTTATATTTCTCCAAGGATCTTCCATTCTATATCCCATTGGATATAATAAATAAAGATATCCATTCCAAGTCCCCTCTGTGGTTGTTGCAACTATATCTATATTTCCTTTTTTATAATAAGCTCCTTTAGGTATAATTACAAAAGTCATTAGAAGAAATAAAAATGGAAGTATGTATTTTTTCATACTACTTCACCTCATTATATAGTCTTGTATAGTTCTCTCCAAAGGTATTTACTGTAAAATCTTTTTTAAAAATTCTATAATTTTTCTCTCCCTCTAAAAAAAGTTTTCTATCTCTCCATAGGTTATAAGCCTCATCAAATTTTTCTAAAGCCTCTTCTAAATTATATTTTTCAAAATAAAACAGCCCATTTTCATCATATCTTTTAAAATATTTATTTCCACCTGTTTCACTTAACAATACAGGAGTTCCCATACTCAAAACCTCTAATAAAATCAAATCAAAGTATGTTTTTTCATTTGGTAACACAAACATATCTGAATTTTTTATTATATTATATCC
>JBOFRT010000381.1:0-1508 GCA_051651165.1 Cetobacterium sp. | reverse complement strand
AAAGTATTTGGATTATTTAGAAAAAATAGATTATATAAAGGAAAATATAACTTATGGAAATATAGGTAGACCACAATATGTATATAAAAAATTATAAAATAAAAAATGCCTAGCTAATTAGCTAGGCATTTTATCTTATGACTGAGTATCTTTATTTTCAGTTGGTTTATTTTCTATTAAACGACTTTCATCATATTTATAATCAGCAAAATCAATTTTATAGAAAAGTGCATAGATAACAGGAATAACTCCAAGAGCTAAAACAGTATCTGTTACTAAACCAAATATAAGAACAACTGCTACTGGTTGGAAAAGTGGACCTCCAAAGAAATATAGAGGCATTAAACCAACTAATGTTGTAGCAACTGTTAGAAAAATTGGTCTAAGTCTTGATTGACAACCGAATACTACAGCATCCTGATCGCTACGACCAAGATCATCTTTTTCTATGGTCATTTTATCTACTAGGATAATAGCATGGTTAAGAACAACACCCGCTAGAGCAATAATACCAATCATTGCCATAAATCCTAAATCAGTATTAGTTAATAGTAATCCAATAGCAACTCCTAATATAGAAAGTGGAATAACAAGCATAATAGTTAAACCTTTTCTCATAGAGTTAAACTGAGCAACAACTAGGAAGAACATTCCTAAAATTGCTATTGGAACTTGTGCAAATAAAGCTTCTTGGTTTTCATCAGATGTTTGCATAATACCAGATGAATAATATTTTACATCTGGTCCCCACTCTTTAAGTTTTTCATCTAGCCAAGGCATAAACTTTTTATTAACTTCAAGAGGAGTAGTTGAATCTTTTATAGCTGCATCAATTTCAATAGAGTAAGCCATATTTCTAGTTGCAACTAAACTATCATAATATTCTAAAGATATTTTAGCAATTTGTTTTAAAGGAACAGCTTGTCCTTTTGAATTTACAAGTTCAATAGATTGGATTGAGTTTAAATCATCTTTATATTGATCAGTTCCTCTCAATACTATTGGGATAACTGTACTTTGAGGTGGAGCATCAAAGTTTCTATAAACGCTAGCGTTATATCCTTGTAGAACATATTGTAAATATGTTCCAATAGTATCATTAGTAAATCCAGCCATTTGAGCTTTTTCAGTATCTACTTCGATAAATATTTTAGGAACCTCAATTCCCCAATCATCAGATACAGCATAAGTACCATCAAGAGATGTCAATTTAGCTTTAACCTCTTCTGCTACCTTTTTTAAAAGTTTTATATCACGTGAAGCAAAAACATATCCTAAATCTTTAGCAAGAGAAACTCCACTACCTAATCCTTTAGAAACGACATCTATATCAGGATATTTATTTATAAGATATTGATTAATTTCTTGGCTTAATTTTGGAATTAATCTGTAATCAGTTAGATTATACATAATATAAGCATATTCAGGGAGTTGTGTTTGTGGCGAATATCCTGTAGAGAATCTAGGTGCACCTCCACCTATAAATGACCCCCAACTTAAAACTCCAG
>JBOFRT010000380.1:0-3540 GCA_051651165.1 Cetobacterium sp. | reverse complement strand
GTAAATATCCGCTAAGATGAGGATATCTATTTTTTCTTAAAACTCCTCCATTCGTATACAACCACCCTTCAGGAAGTTCAGCCCATTGTCCTTCTACAACAGACCCATATGGAAGACCTGTAGGTGGTGCTTCTTCTCCTCCAGCTGTTCCACCTGTAAATCCTCTTGGTCCTCTAGGAGATATGTATTCTGGTCCTTTACTTCCATCCGAATATATATCTCTGTATATATAATCACCTTTTTCATTTTCTTTTATAAACTCCTTATCTACTACGCCTGCTCCTTTTAAAGAATCCATAAATTCTTCCTCTGTTCCCTCATTCCCTAATTCTAACCAATATTCATACAATCCTTTTCCAGGTGGCCCATCTCCGCCTGTAGGCCCTTGCCCTCCTGTATCTCCTTTTAAATCTACAAAGGTATACTCAACATCCCCTTTTACTCTTACTCCAAGCTCCGTTCCTCTCCAAGAGTATTCAAGCCCTCTTCCTTCTAAACTTTTAAAAAAATCTGTTGTTGTTCCTGTGTTTCCGTCACTTAGCCAAACTTCATAGGCACTTTGTCCATCTTCTACTATTAATTCATTTGTTGTATCATCTGTATAAAGAATTGTCATTATTCTTTGTCTACCTTCACCTTTTCTCATAGTAGTTGATACAATTCCTCTTCCAGAATCTCCATCATCACCTTTTATTTTCATTGCATTCACAAAGTCTGACTCAGAACCTATATTTCCAATATCAAGCCAACTTTGATATAAGGATTTACCTTTTAACTTCTCTTTGTTTTTTTCAATATATGTATCTAAATCTAAATAAAACTCTTCTATTTTTTTATCTAAATTTCCTGTTATGGTTACATTTTTTTCATTTAAGAAATCAGATATTTGTTTACTTAAAACTTTTATTGCTTCAATATTTTCTGTTTGAACTGTCTCTAATTTTTGCAATACCTCTAACTCTTTTTCACTTGCTTTCCTAAAAAACTCATCTAAAAGTTCTTTTACATATCCTGGTGGTAAATTGTCAATTACTTCAAATATTGTTCCTTCTTCAAATCTAAACTCATCATTTAAATGAATAGTATTATTTTCAATATTAACAGTAAAATCAATTCCTTCGCTATATAGCTCACCACCTATAAAAAGTTGTAATCTCTTAGATAAGGTAGTTAATAAACTCCCTTCTGAATTTATATCAATAGTTGTTTGTCCTGCTGTTAAAGTACCTTTGAAACGTTGTACTGCAATATTTGCAATATAATATTTTAAAAGCTCTACAACTTCTTTTGTTAAAAATCCTTCTGGGCTTAAAGTTTGATTTATTTTTGTTTCTGTAGATATTGTTGTATCTATTGTAAACTTATATGTTGCGGGAACTATATCTTCTTTTGGTATAGTTTCTCCATCATCATCTGTTGTAGAATATGCGAATAAAACTTCTTCTTCATTTTCAAACTTAGCATATATACCAAGTTCTCTCATTATTTTACTTTCTGTTATTCCTGTATTTGTAAATGCTATTTCAGTTCTTAAAAAATAATTACTTTCATCATTTATAATTCTTACAGTATTGAGCGGAAACTTTAACCAAGAACTTTTAATTTCAGTAGCTCCTTTTATTTCCTCAGGTAATAACTTTTCGCTTCCTAAACTTGCATTAGTAAAAGTTATTTTCTTATCAATATTTGTATTTGAAGAAAGTAACATTTCTTGCCCTTTTGTTGTTAATGTTAAACTATTAAAATAACTCATACTCTAAAGTCTCCTATTAATATTTTTTCTTTATGGGTATATATTCCACTTGCAAAATTTAAATTTAATTCTGCTTTTCCATTCTTTATAAGTTCTTGAATCCATTGAGATTTTCTTTTAGTGCTTTCTATCATTTGTAAAACAGTTTCAATATCTTGAGTGATTGTAGCGTCTGAAATGTCGATTTTAAACCACCCAGGCTCCCCGTCGTACTCAAACCACTCCTTCAATCTAGCTCCTTTAAAAAATATATTTAAAATTGTATTAATTGAATATGGTGTTCCTTTAATCATATGAGTCAAGATTGAACTTTTTACAAGTTTTCTTTTTTCAGTCAAAGAACTTTTAATATCATAAAAATCCACATGTAACTCCTCAGCTAAAAGGTCTACAAGTTTTTCTTCTAAAGTGTCTATCCGATCCAAAGAAACTAAAAATTTCATATTTTCTATGACGTGAGTTTTTAAAATTTCTTGAGCTATTTCTAAATATAAAATTGTTTCTTTATCATTTTTTTTAGATATTGGAAGCAAATCAATCAAATTCGTATTAAAAATCGTTTTCATTACTTATCAACTCCCGCCATGATTACACTAAATTTTTGACAAACAGCAACAGAAGTTTCACTAATTTTTCTATCTTGTGGTTCTCTTATAACTACTCTTCTTGCCCCACAATTTTTTATTATAGATACAATGTCTTGAGTATTAATAGAAACTCCTATTTTACTTCCTAATTGTTCTGTATATTCAATTAACATATTTTTTATATTTCTATCAATCTCTAAAGCTTTAGCTTCTGTTCCTTCATATAAGAAATAAGAAATATCTAAATTATAATTTTCTATAGTAGGATCTTTAACACTGACCCTATCTCCTTGAGGTCTAACTTCTTTAGAATTTACAATTTCCAATACTTCATTTTTTATTTCTTCTCCTAATATCACTCCATTTTCTCCTAAAATATAAATATCTATATAACAAGGAGCAGGGCTAATAACATGTATGTCTTTTATTAGAGAACTTGCCTTCTTAGCCCATAATTTATAACTTTTTTCAGGCCCTGCAGTTGAAAAACTTTCAGTTATTTCTGTTAGATGCAATTTATAATCATTATCATTTTGTCCATCTGTTCCGCCCACGACTTTAGTTACATTTTGACATTTTTCATAATAATCGTACAAATCTACTATTTCAGTGATTTCCCCCTCTTTGTAAACTGGAACAAATCCTTCTTGCTGACATTCAACTATTACATCAATATAAATTTCTCTTATTTCAACATAATTTTCATTTACACTTTCAAAAATATAGTCATCCTTTATAAATCTTGTTCCTTGGGGAATTATTATTTTTCTTAAATGTGTTCCTTGAACATAGCATCTCATTGTTGTTTTTGCTTTTTCTTTTTTTCCTCTCTCTCCACGAGTTCCAAACAACTCGCCTTTTAGATCTAATCTTTTTCCTCTTGCGAATTGGATATAATTTTGTCTTGCAGTATCGTTCATTTCAGCTTTTAAACAAGAAACAAAATATGCTAATACTTCATAATCCATATATCTTGGATCTGCTTTTGTTAAATCCGTTTTTGTTTTGTCTTTATATATTTTTTTTATGTCCTCCAATATTAAAAAAGGATCTGAATTTACTATTTCAAAGCTAGACATTTTCCACCTCTACTTCACATTTTATATAAACTTTATCCTCTGAAACTTTTTCTATGTATACTTCTTTTAAAACAAGTTCTGGAACATATCTTTTAAATTGTCGTGTTAAATCCACTTTTAA
>JBOFRT010000379.1:0-1373 GCA_051651165.1 Cetobacterium sp. | reverse complement strand
ATCTCCATCATGAGTTACATTAAGTGGTGCTAAAACAACCGCATTAATGTTCATTGTTGCTGTATCTGCTCCAAACGCCGATATAGCCATAGTTAAAGATAAAAACATTAATAATTTTTTCATAATTATATCTCCTTGTTGCAACTGGCTGTCATTTTAAAGACCCTCTAGTTTTGCGTCATAAGGTTTCCCTTATTTTGCCAAGTAGTATATATCAACTGTGTTGATAGTAAAATTATCATACAGTGATTGAAAATATTTTTCAATAGTTTTTTTTTATTTATTTTATTTTTGTACTTATTGCAAAATTTTACTTTTAATGATAAAATTCGTCTTCAACTAAATGTATTAGATAATTATGCATAAAAATATGTCATACTTATATTGAGGTGATTAAAAAATGATTAAAAAATTAAAATGTAATGTTAATTTTTCAGATAGCTTATTATTTCTATTAGGGTGGACCTTATTAGTTGTAATAACTTTTGGATTAGCTTCACCATTTTTTTTATTTTCTCTTATTAAATTTATGATTAATAAAACTGTTATTGAAGAATTAACAGATATTTAAGATGCTAGAAATAAATAAAGAGGAGATTTCTTACAGAAATCTCCTCTTTTATTTAGCTATTAGACGATTGGAAAACACATTTAACTCTTCTTTAAAATAATTAAAAATATTTAAAAATAAAGTAGAGTGATTTAAGTAAAAAATAAATATTAAAATTCCTATAAAAATAAACATAAACATATTTATAATTTTATTATTAAATTTGAATTTTTTAGAATTAAATTTCATAACCATTAAATTTAATAATATTAATATTATTAAAAAATATTCGTATAGCAACTCTCCTCCTTCCAAAAATTTAAATAAAAAAAAGAGGGCTAGCAGTCCCTCTTTCTTTTGCTATTTTTTTAATAAAAGTCCGTGGAAATTTTTAAATTCATATATAGTATATTAGTTTTTTATGAATTAGTCAACTAATTTATAAAAAATTAATATATTCTATCTCATACTCCAAGTTCCAAATTTTATCCACTCACCATTTTTCTTTTCGTAAATTATAACTACTCTATTCAATTTCATCTCTTTTAATAACTCGTTAGAATATTCAATTACATCATCATATTTTAAGAACTCTTTAGAAATTAAAATTTTTTCTTTATCTTCCAATTCAATTTTATACATTATTCACATCCCTAGATTTTTAGATTTTTTATCCCTTAACTCTAAATTTCTATATTTTTATTATAAAAAAGCCCAGAAAATTCTATTTCTAGGCACTTTTCATATCTTTAAACTTAAAAACAATTTAAATCAGGACGCTTTCATAGTATACTATTTATCAAGAATTTTCAACATTTTTTTA
>JBOFRT010000378.1:0-1328 GCA_051651165.1 Cetobacterium sp. | reverse complement strand
TTGATTAAGAGATAATTTAGGCACAAAATGCTTATAACTGTGATTTTCTAAATTTTCTCTCCAATACTTCATATTTTCATTTTCAACTACTGTTAAAACAACCTCATCTGTAGAGACTCCTATTGGCATTACAAAAAGTAGAATATACTCCTTTGAAATATTTAGTGTTTCTAAAATATCATCTTTTTTTACAGGCTCCATGAAGTTAACTCCGTATCCTAATGATGTTGCTATTAATTTCATATTTTGAAGAGCTATATCACAATCCGCATATATAAAATTTAGTGGTAATTTAGGAGGGTTATCTGTAAATATAACTATATATCCTCCTGGAGCTTCATCTTCAGTAGGTTTCCATTCTATTTGACTAGCCCAAACAACATCTTTAAAAAGCAGAGAACATATATCTTTATCATTTACTAAAACATATCTTAGAAATTGTTTGTTAGCACCAGCTGATGAAAAATGAGCTCCTTCAATAGCTTTCATTAAATCATCCATTGGAACACTAATGTTTTTGAAGCTTCTGTGAGAACGAGCTTTTTTAATTAAATCTAATATTACCATCTTAATCCTCTATAAAATTTTCATTAAATATTCTCTTAAATAAAATCATTTTGTAATTTTTTCAATGCTTATCTATCACTTCCTTTTTTAGAAACAAAATTTACTAGAAAGATTTATATATATGAGTTAAAATATAGGATAAAAAATAGTACAATTATTTTGCGGAGGTATAAATGAAAAGCCGTTTTGAGCAAAGAGTTATTAAATTATCTATTTTAATAACCTCTCCTTTGCTAATATTACTTATAGGAATAATAACTTATACAGAGATTAATAATGAAACTAGCAAAGTAAAAAGAAGTTTAAGTGAAGTAGCTCTTGAAATTTCCAATACTAAATTTGTAAAAGATTCTATAATTGATGGAAATTTTAATCTACAAAAATATGCTGAGGTATTTGTTGATAATAATCAAGATGTTGATATTGTAGTTATAGCGGATAAAAATAAACGTCGTTTTAGTCATCTTGATATAAGTAAAATTGGAGAAATATTTGGAACTAAAGATAGTGAAGAGGTTTTTAAAAATAAAAAGGGATACTTTATAATAACTAAAGGATCTCAAGGTTTAACATATAGAAGATTTGAACCTATAATTAGGAATAAAGAAATCATAGGTTTTGTCATGGTTGGAAAGCTCTTTAATATTTTTAGACATACTATTTTTCTTATTTTATTAAAGATTTTACTTCTTGCTTTTGTAAGCTCTAGTTTTATTTTTATAAGTTCTAGAGTTTTTGCAAAAAAAATAAAAAAAGAGATG
>JBOFRT010000377.1:0-1209 GCA_051651165.1 Cetobacterium sp. | reverse complement strand
CCATTTATTCATAGTAACCTCCTCTAGTAGAATAAAATTTTATTTATATTTTTGTTATATTTTTTATGTTTTACTTTAATAATTTTCAATATTTATGATCTTTTTATCCCTATAAATAGCTTTTCGCATTAATTTTCCTTTATCACTATATTCTTTATATATTCCATCATAATATCCGTTAGAGAAATTTCCTTTATTTTTGAGATTGCCATTTTTATAATAAGTTCTAAATGGTCCATTTGCTGATCCATTTTTATATATACGTTCAAATAATAACTGCCCATTTTCATAAAAAAACTTAGAAACTCCTTCCAATCTACTATTTTGAAAGTTTTCAATACTCTTTAATTGCCCATTTTCATAATACTTTTTAAATTCTCCATTTGTCCATCCATCAACTAATATTTTTTCACTTTTGAGATTTCCATTTTCATAATACTCTTTAATATTACAAGTATAATTATTTTCTGTAGAGTTTTCTGAAAAAATAACCTCTAATTTTATTGCTCCATTCTGATAATATTCTTTTGATGGATCCCAAAGTAATCTTTTTGTTGATATTCCTTCGCTTTCTAAATTTCCATTTGAATAATAATATTTATATGGTCCAAGTTGTTCTCCATTAACATAAGTTTCTTCTCTTTGAAGCTTGCCATCTTCATAATATAATTTACTAATACCATTTAATTTATTATCTTTATATAGCACAATACTTTTAAGTTGACCATTTTTATAGTAAGTCTTTTCTATTTTTTCTGTTTTATTACAAGCTATTAAACTTATAAAAAATAAGAATATGAATATCTTCTTTAACATAGTTACTCCTTTTTTATATTTTGTTAATTTCACTCAAAAATAAAGCAAGCAATAATAAAAATAAATATATTCTCTATCAATAACGGCATTAAAACTCCTAAAAATAAACCATATAAAATCCCTATTTTTCGAACACCTATCTTTTTATCCTCTTTAATTATTCTTCTCTTTAAAGATAGAAAATAAATATAATTACCCAAAAGACCAGTCACTCCAATAATTCCATAGTTTATTCCCTTTACAAATGATTCCGCGATTCCAGATGAATTAATAAAAAGAATATACAGCATGAGTAAAATGTTAACTAATGCGAATAAACACCCTATAATAAAAACTTCAAAATACATTTGTCTATAACCCATCCATAATGGACCTAGAAAAAAGGCACACAAA
>JBOFRT010000376.1:0-8735 GCA_051651165.1 Cetobacterium sp. | reverse complement strand
ATTTTTTAAATTTTTCATCATTAAAATAATATTCTTTTATTGCAAACTCTTTTAAAATATTTTCAAAATTATGTGTTTGCGTATATAATTCGATTAAATCTATTCCTATCTTTTGTCCTGAAATTTTTTTTATTTGTTCCAAAAAATAGTTATCTAAAATTAAATTTACTACCATTTCCCCTTCAGAAAATATTCTTTTTAAATCAACTTTTGAATTATCTGAAGACTTTAGTATATTTGATAAATTTGTAGCTACTAGGTCAAAATCGTTCTCCATTTTCTTCAAATAAAATATTAAAAAATTATAAGTTTCTTTAAGTTCTTTTTTTTCCTTAAAACCTCTTTCTTTTTCAACATTTTTTATTTGATATACAACTCCTCCAATTGCAACTATCGCTCCTAAATATGTTCCTCCGAATGTTATCCAACTATTTTTGTCTCCAAACTCTATTCCAGGTAAAAAATCATATGTTAACCTTAAAATTAATAAAAATAAAAATGGAATAATAATCGCTAAAAACAAAAATATCAATACTTTATTTTCTCTAATTTTCTTTTCAAAACATTTGTATATCCTGTCTACAAATAATGCTATTAATAATACTCCAATTATTAATAATATATAGATTTTTATTTCATACATAATTTTATTCTTCTCCCGTATTTAATAAAAGTTTCTTTGAATATATTTTATTTTTATCTACAGATTCTCCAATTAGTTTTAATTTTTTAAAATCATTTTGCTTTAAATCAAAAATTATATTATAAAAATTTTTAGGAGTTTTTAGTATATAAAAATCTTGAAAATATTTACTTTCTAAAGTAGAATAAAAGGTTTTCAACTCTTCTATTTCCTTTTTATAAATTAAATTTTTTAAACTTCTACTATGGTATATTATTTTCCATATTTCTTTTTCTAAATTATCTAAATTATTTTTTGTCGTTATATAATAATCAAATTTTAAATCTAATTGTTTTATATGTTGTATATTAAGAGAAACTTCGATATAATTTTCTACTTTTAAAGTCATTTCTAAATCATATATCTCTAAATTTTTTCTTAAAGAAAGAAATCTATGTGAAAAATCGCCATTATGTAAAGCTAAAATATTATTCCAAGCATATTTATATATATAATATTTCTCTGGTTTTTTTTCAAGTTCTTTTTGAATTTCTACATGTAATGATTTTAATTCTTCTTTATTTTTTAAAATAAAATAGTTTTTTAATTTAACACTTCCTATTTCTTTAGCTGAATCATTTATTCTTGAATTACTAATATGAGTTAAATCTAAAATATCAACTTCTTTTCCAAGTAAATTTTTTTTATAAAAAATTTTAGGTTCTATTATTTCTAATATTAAAATATCATCTTCTAAATAAGGAGTATTCCAGCTCTGCCTTTCTTTTAATATTTTGAAAATATCTTCATTTAATAATTTTTCAGAAAGTTTATTTAAAATCTTTATCTTAAAGTTATTTTTTCTTAAAATTCTTAGTTTTTCTAGCATTTTTTACTCCCTACTCAACAATTTTTGAGAATTTTGGATCACTTATTCCTACTAAAATGTACCCTTCATCTAAATATCCTTGAATCATTTCTAACGTCTTTTCTAGGGTCATATAATTTTCTTCTATTATAGTTCCTATTACAAATCCTGCTAATATATCACAAGCTAAATATTTATCATCATTTAATTTTAAAAAGTATAGTTTTGAGTATGTTTTCTTTTTAGCCTTTTCTCCAGTTATTTCGAAAATATATTGTTCTTTCATTTCTAATAATTTTTCTCTTACATCTTCTTTTGCCATTTTTGACTCACCTTTCTTTTATCTTTGTTATCTCATATCTTAAGTATATAGTAATTTCATAGCTTTGACAATATAAAAAGGCTACAATACATAGCCTTCTCAATCATTTTTATATATTTTGTAATCCATAAACTCTTTTTTGTAAATTTTCAAAACTCATATCTGTAATATTATGAACTTTATAAGTAATAGATCCATTCTCTATAAAAAGAATTACTCCTTTTTTATAAAATTTATTTGAGCTTTTGCATAAAGCAATTACCTCTTCTGGTTTTATCTCTAACATCATTTCCTCCAGTATTTTAATTAATAAAGAGAACCTAAAAAGATTCTCTTTATCAAAGTAAAACAATTTGCAACAATTATATTTTACACTTTAGGATATGAATCTACAATAAATTTATTGTAGATTTTTATAATTATAGGTATAATTAAATTGTATCTAAATAAATATTTTCTACATGTTTTTCATGTAGAGCCAATCCTCTAAAATTCTATTTTCGTTAACATTTAAATAAATTTTGAGAGGTGATTAAAATTTTTATTGTAGATTTTAGGTTTATATTATATGATATACGTACCTTGAATTAAGAGTAGCACACTCTTTTATTCGTTTCAATTAATTTAACACAAAAATTCGTGGTATATGGCTGCGAATTTTTTGTTTAACTCTTATATAATTTAATAAAAGGAGACCAACCATGAAAAAATATAAATATAAAAGCTACGCTTATTTGAATAAGCGAAAAAATGTTTTAAGAATAAATATACTCTTAGAAAATAATGAATTTGATTTTTTATTATTTAATCTAACTATTAAAAGTCTGGATGATATTATCATTGAATATGTATTTCATAATAACACTACAGAAATATTTGAATATAGTGAGTATATTGAGATAATTAACTCTCACAGCAAAGATATTTATAAAAAATATTTCAAATTAATATAATTTTCTCTTGTAGATTTCAATTTTTTAATATACTATTATACTTACGAAACGTTACCAGTTTCTTTAGAATTTCCTAATACCTTAGGATTAGGAAGCTCTAATATAAAATTAAGATGTTTTTTATCTTATAGTTTCTTTGTACCAAGAAAACATTATACTATTAAAAAATGAGACCTTAAAAAGTCTCATTTTTATTTTTATCAAATATTCTCTACACTTTATATAATTTAATTCTTTTAAGAATAATCAAAAATTAAGTTGTTGATCTTTAAATAAAATAACTACCACACATATTACAATAATCACCAAAAGAATTATAAAAATATTTTTCTCCACTTTCGCTTTACTCCTTTTTAGTAGTTAATTTTAAATTAAAAATGGAAAAGAACTATTATAATTATTTAATTTAGTTCTTTTCACTAACTTACCCACCACTATAACTATACCCTTTTAACCCTTTAAAAACAAGAGTTAATATTTACCATTATTTATAAATTGATAAGTATTCTTTAGTAACTGTATCTAGAACTTCTATTTCATCATATATTTCAAAAGCTATTCCATTAATAGAATCAGCTATTTTATAATATTTATAAATATCTTTTTTTATTGAAATTAATTCTTCAAGCATTTTCTTTTCAGGTAACTCTTGATATTTTGTAAGATATTGACTGTCATCCAACATAGAAAATAAAATTTCCATAAAATTTATAAAATCTTTATTTAAAGATATACTTACTAATCTTGAAACTTCATCTGCTTCTTCAATTTTATTTAAAGTATCTCTAAAAAACAATATACTTCCTTCATTTATATATCGATCATTTTCTTTTAAATCAGATAACATTCTCAAATCTTCATCAATATAAAGAAAATTAATTGGAAGGCTATTATTATATTTATCTATTACTATTGATATTTTTTTTAAGATTCTTAATATTATAAAAATCGGAACCAGCTTAATATCACTTTCTAAATCTAAAGAATTTCCTAAAGAATCTATTATTTTTAATTTTGGTTTAATTTCATTCAATTTTAAAGTCAAACGATTAATTTCTTTAATTTCATAAATAATTTCAGAAATTTTATTGTTAAATGGTAGTGCAAAAATTTTATTTTTATTTTCTAAAAAAAATAAAGTTAAATCCCCATAAAAATATTTGTCTTCTTTTTCAATTTCTGGATCAGTAAATTCAAAATAACATATTTCTGTTTGAAAAAGAAATCCTCTTTTTTTTTCTTTTGAAAGTTCAAGGGTTTTTTTTATATAAAATAAAAGTTCCAGAAAAAATGCTTCGAATTTTTCTCGATCATTTTGTTTTTGAAGCATTTTTATTTGAAACCAAATACCAGATATTGTAAAAAAAGAACCTGTATATCCACCTAAAAAAGTAATCCAAGCTAATTTTTCTTCAAATTTACCATCTGGAAAATATGAATATAAATAATTGTATAAAAAAATCAAAACAAATGGAAATAAGAATATTAAAAATAACATTGAATATTCAAAATAATACTTTTTCATAATAACCCTACTCCTTATATAAGTTGTTATTAATTGCTATTTTTATTTAAAAATTTAAATTATCTAATGATATATTATAAACTAACTTTCTTATTATCACTAGTTAATTTTAAAATTAAGATTACAAAGTAAAAAAGCTGTAGATATAAATTCATCTACAGCTTAAAAATGTTTTAGTTTCAACTTTTATATTATTTTGCTACTTTTTCAGCTAAACTTTTTCCTGCTCTAAACTTAACTACTTTCTTTTCAGGTACTTGCATTTGCTCTCCTGTTTGTGGATTTCTACAAGTTCTTGCTGATTGAGTAGTTACTTCAAACTTTCCAAATCCTATTACTGATAACTCTTCACCTTTTACTAAAACTTCCTCTAATGTTGAAAAAAAACCATTTACTAATGTTTCTGATTCCTTTTTTGAAGATAATTTCATTTTCTCCTGGTATAATGCTATAAATTCTTGTTTTGTCATTTTATTATCCCTCCTACGTTTATTTTTTACTATTATACTTCACTATACTACCTTTTTACAAATCTTTTTTCTAACTCTATACAATATCTTGCAAATATTATATTATACATTTCTTTTGTTGCATGTTTTGCATGGACTGTTTTCTCTGCTTTATTAAAAATTACTGTATCTTCTCCACTCCAGCTTACATCATATCCCTCAATTAATAAATTTAATATTTGATTTGCTGACTTCAGTCTATTAAATTCTCTAATAATTTCCTCTTCTTCTCTATTTAAACGAATTAACTCTTCTCTAAGTTTTTGTCCTCTTTCTCTTGCTTTTTTATTTTCACACTCTCTGCATACATATCTAAATTTAGTTGGATAATTTTTATAAGACGTATACTCGCTCAAAGGCTTTTCTACTCCACATATTTTACATATTCTCATAGCCATCCTCCTTTTATCCAATATTTTAATATAATTTATATAAATCTACAAGCTATTGATTTTATTGAATTTTTCTGTTATTATCTTAATAACCTTTCTAAATTTATATTTAATAATATAAAAATCTCTCTAATTTTTTTAGAGAGATTTTTTATTGTAGATTCTTTTTTTTTAATATATGATAGGATATCAACAGAAGTATTTCTTTCATATTTCTGTTCCCCCCCACCTAGAGTTAGTTAAACATGCCCCCATGATTTTAACTAACTCTTTTTTTATTCTTTCCACTCTTCTTTTAATCTATTTAACCAATTACTACTACACTTTTCTTCAACTAATATTTCTACTACCTTGTGTAGAAAATCTAAATTATCTTCTAAATATTTTAATGCTAACATATCCTCTTTAGATAAAGTTTCTCTTTGAATTTCTATTTTTTTCTTTATATAATTAGTTCTAGTTTTTTTTCCTGTTCTTAATCTTCTTTTTATTATCAAAAAGATTAACCTATAATATTTCTCAACATCTTCCTCTTTAGTTATTTCCAATGCTGATTTAACATTAAAATATACGATTCTTAATGCTTTTTCTAAAACTAAATTGTTATAGTCCATATGTCAGCACCTCCAGTTGTCTAAAGATTTTTTATTTCCTCTAAAGATAATCCTGTTTTTTCTGATATTATTTCATCTGATAATATTCCTTTTAAAGATTTTGCGATTTCTAACTTCGCTTTTCTTTCTCCCTCTGTTAATCCTCTTTTTAATCCTTTTTCTTCTGCTGATAATAGAGCATTTTGTCTATCGTTTCTTGCATTTTCACGCATACGATAATTCTCTGCTTCTTTTGGATCTCTACTTATTCTTGCAAGTTCCTCTTTAGCCTCTTGTAATTCTTCAACTTTTCTCTCTAAAGATATTACTTTTTCATTATTTGGATCTTCTAAGAATCCTACCCAAATACTTAATAAGTCTGATTCATCTATGTTTTTCATTTTAGGTATTTCTATAAAATGAAGTTCTAAAGTATCTGTTAATATATTTTTATTTTCTACATTTTGTATTAAATATTTATTATGGAATTTCTCTTCATCTAATAAAATAAAATCTAATACATTGATACATATTGTTCTTGGTAAATTTGTATAAGCACCTTTTCCTGTATATTCACTAATATATGCTTTACCCCAATAATATAAACTTCTCTTTACCATATTACGTTCATCTGCTCTTTGCATTTCAATATTAATTAATTCACCAGTACTTGTTTTAGCCAGTATATCTAACCTAGAAAAACTATCTTCTATATACTCCTTAGTCATTTCTGTGTTTTTTAGCTTAACCTCTACAATGGGTTCTTTAGGCTTTATACAAGCATTTAAAAAAGATATTAATATTCTCGGATGCTTTTCAGAGCCAAAAATATTTTTAAAAACATAATCAACTTTTGGATCAAATAATTGAGTACACATACTACATCACCTTCCTATAATCTTTATTTCTATTATACCTCTATATTCAAATAATATCAATATATTACTCCCACACTTGTACCATTTTCTTATTTAGAAAATGGCATATTCCTTGACTTAACATTAATGCTAATGTACTACCTATTACTAGAACTCCCATTGCCAGATAAACATCTGCTGGAGTTTTCCCTGGTAATAAAAATGTTCCCAAAAATCCAACGCTTATTAACCCTCTAATTGCTCTAACCATCTTATCTATTAGATAAAATGTTAATATAGTAAAAATTGTAAATAACATAAATAGTAATAACCATTTCATAATCTTGTATATATACACTAAAATATTTTTCATTCTAATCACTCCTCTAATTTTTATTTTTAAAGTCCACAACTTCCAAAATCATTAAAATATTCTTGAACTTCATCTTCTTCAATAAGCTCTCCTAATCTATCACAAGCTCTTAAAAAAGCTTCAGTCATTTCATGTCCATTTAGGTTTCCGTATTTCTTGAATTTCATCAAATCCTCTTTTACATTCCATTTCACAACTCGAGTATTTACTTTTTCAAAATACTTACTAACTAAATCTATAACAGCTTTTGTAACTTTTTTTCATTTACATAATTTGGATCTATAATTTTATTTCTCATTTTCTACCCCTTTTCAAACTTTATTTTTGTTTCTAAAATACTTTCAATCCATTTTTTAGTTGTCCTAATTCCACTTCCAAATTGTTTTTCATCCATAAATTGCTTTAGATAAAAACCTCCAGATGATTTTGTTACTTCCCAAGTCTTAATATCGTTATATTTATCCTGTACTATGATTCTCTTCATTTTAACCACTCCCTAAATCTCTGTCGTGTGGGGGCGTAACCCCACGAATGTTTTATATTTAATTTCTCTAATATTTAGTTTTCAATGTTCTTTTTAATATATATTTTTTCCTTTTGACAGCTTTTGAAGACTATCAATTTTTTGAAAAATCAAATTTGCGATAGCATTTTTAAAAAATTTTTATGTAGAGCAACGAAAGAAAAAATTTTTAAAAACTTGAATTTTATTTTTTGAAAAATTTATAGTAAAAGCAAATGGCAAAAGAAAAAATATATTAAAGAACATGACTAAAATATTAAATTAAATATTTTACATTCGTGGGAGTCTCCCGACAGGGGATTTAAAAATTAAAACAGTAGAATAATTGGAGGTATCTCCAATTATTACCTTATTTCTTTAAAAAAAGAAAAATGAAGAACTTCATTTTTTACCTTCTAAAATAATCATTAATTTATTTAGAACAAAGCAACCCCTTTATGGAGTTGCTTTATCCATTTCTCTAAACATTTTCCATTAAAATTTGAGAGTAAATATGAATTATTTCATAATAATCTTTGTCAGATAATTTATTACTTAATATCCTCTCCTTAGTTTTCTCAAAATCTTCACATCTATAATCTGCTTCAGGTTTTAACCCGTAAAACTCAACTTTTTTTAACATTTGGTATGCTACTTCATTTAAATTTAATTCCATTTTTTACACCTCACAAATTATTATTGCAACACTTTCGTACTTTGAAATATATTTTATATCTGTTATTTCTTCTACAAAATCTTCATTATCAGTTTTATAGACTTCAATAACTTCAATATCTCCATACTCTTTTTTTAATTTCTCTAATTTTTCTATTATTTTACTTATTTTCATTATTTACCTCATTTCATCTTGATTTTTTAAAAATAAGGTGCTATACTCAATTTGCAAGGTTGAGGTATTGCACCTTATCAAAAGTTATAGTTTTTACTATAACTTTTTTTTATTTATAGCCGAGCCAATTTTTACTCTCACAAGCCAAACGATTAAACTCTTCCCTTAATTTTTCATCTTTAAAAATAAAGTGCATTGTACCCTTTTTAAAAAGTTTGAATTTAAAATACTCTGACTCATACCAACACCCAAAATAAATTCCTCTTGATACAACTTTCGGAACTGATTCTATATTTTCAAAACTTTTTTTACAAATATGTGATAATGCTTTTTCTAAATCATCTATTTTACTTCTTCCTGTATAATCAA